>JAISRJ010000166.1 GCA_031273705.1 Clostridiales bacterium | reverse complement strand
CAACGACGACCAACAACACCGACAAAAACTTTGTTGAATAGTATTTGAAATTGGTAGAAATCACCCACTCATCCCCCTTGACATATCTCCACCCTGTACTTACAAAAGTGAAACTTGGCATAATTACCTCATTGACTAAAACAATTTTTCAAAACCGCCGAGTCCACTATAATTTACTTATCGTAATATATCACAAAATAAGGAAATAAACAAGATCAAAAACATGAGAAAAATATTCAGAAAGTCGCGGGGTTACTATTCAGCCAGAGTGACTTGGCACATTAATGGGACAAATTCCGCGCGCAAGCGGCGGAAAACACGGCAATCAGTATAAGAGTGGCAAAGATCCAGGTACTGTAAATTTTGGCAAACTAATATTGATTGTCACGCTCATATAGCCATTTCACAAAATAAATGGTAAAAATAAATGATAAAGCGGATATATCTAATATGGTTAAGAAATTTGACAAATTTTTTGGATATAGTTATTATATTTGTAACACTACGAAAGGGGAATCTGAATGAGTTTTTTAGAAGCGACCATCGCGCGGGCAAAGGCGGATAAAAAAATCATCGTCCTGCCGGAGTCATACGAGCGCAGGACACTGGACGCCACGCATAAGATATTACAAAAAGGCATTGCAGAGATTATTCTTATCGGGAATAAGGATGAAATTGTATCCAAAGCCGACGGGCTGGACATCTCCAAGGCGACGATTATTGATCCGAATAATTATGATAAGCTTACCGATTTGGTTTCTCAATTCACAGAGCTTCGCAAAAGCAAAGGCATGACCGAAGCGGAAGCCGGTAAAATACTAAAATCTGACGCGCTTTATTTAAGCGTAATGCTTGTAAAAGCTGGGATTGCGGATGGAATGGTCTCCGGAGCCGTACACTCCACCGCGGACACATTGCGACCCGCCCTTCAAATATTAAAAACCAAACCCGGTACAAAATTAGTTTCGGCGTTCTTTGTAATTGTAGTTCCAGATTGCGAATACGGCGCGGACGGCGTTTTTATCTTCGCGGATTCCGGCCTGGTTCAGAATCCCAATCCCGAAGAATTGGCGGCTATTGCTGTAAGTTCAGCGGGTTCTTTTAAGCAATTAGTTCAAAAAGAGCCTGTTGTCGCTTTGCTGTCGCACTCCACCAAGGGCAGCGCAAAACACCCGGATGTTGATAAAGTTTTAGAAGCGACTCGAATCGCCAAGGAAGCGGCTCCCGATTTAAAGCTCGACGGAGAATATCAATTAGACGCGGCTATCGTTCCGAGTGTAGGCGTCTCGAAGGCGCCTGGAAGCACCGTCGCCGGTAAAGCCAATGTATTGGTGTTCCCCGATTTGGACGCGGGCAATATTGGATACAAATTGGCTCAACGCCTTGCAAAGGCCGAAGCCTACGGCCCCGTTACCCAAGGTATATCCAAACCCGTCAACGATTTGTCACGCGGTTGTTCCGCCGAAGATATTGTGGGTGTCGTCGCGATCACAGCCGTCCAAGCTCAGGGGGTATAATAAGAACATGAAGATTTTAGTCTTAAACTGTGGAAGCTCTTCATTGAAATATCAGCTAATCGACATGGACGGAGAAGTCGTTTTGGGCAAAGGTCTGTGTGAACGTATAGGCATAGACGGCAAACTCAAACACTCAGGCAAGGAGGAATATGCCGCCGACATTACAATGAGAGACCAAACCGACGCGATCCGTATCGTTATCGACGCGCTTTTGAATAAAGACCACGGTGTTCTTAACTCCATTGACGAAGTAAACGCGGTCGGGCATAGAGTCGTACATGGCGGCGAGTATTTCAGTAGCTCGGTTATCGTGACCGACGAGGTAAAAAAGGCTATTTCGGCCTGCGTTCAATTGGCTCCGCTCCACAACCCCCCCAATCTTATGGGTATAGAGGCCTGTGAAAAACTACTGCCCGGCAAACCGCAAGCCGCCGTTTTCGACACGGCGTTTCATCAGACTATGCCGCCGAAGGCGTTTATGTATGCCATACCATATGAAATGTATGAAAAATATAAAATCAGAAAGTATGGCTTTCATGGCACCAGTCATAAATATGTAGCCCAGCGAGCGGCGGCTCTGCTAAACAAGCCTATAGAAACAATAAATATTATTACCTGCCATCTGGGAAATGGCGCCAGTGTATGCGCAGTAAAAAAAGGTAAATCCATAGATACCAGTATGGGTTTCACACCACTGGAAGGTTTGGTAATGGGCACCCGCGCGGGAAATATGGATGCCGCAATCATTCCTTTTTGGATGGAAAAAGAAGGACTGTCCGTCAAGGAAGTCGAAAGCATTCTTAATAAAAAATCGGGTATGTTAGGACTGTCCGGCGTCTCCAGTGATTTTAGAGATATAGAAGACGCTAAGAAGCAAGGCGACAAGCGCGCGGAAATATCTCTGGATGTTTTCCATTATCGTGTCGCCAAGACTGTCGGAGAGTACGCGGCGGCTATGAACGGAGTGGACGCAATTGTATTTACCGCCGGATTAGGTGAAAACAGCGCGTCCTCCCGTGCGGCTATATGTGAATATCTGGGTTATTTGGGGCTTGCAATCTACAGTCAGAAAAATTCTGTTCGAGGACAGGAAATAGATTTTTCAGCTCATGGATCAAAGGTTCGCGCATTGGTTATTCCCACAAACGAAGAATTGATGATAGCCAGGGACACTTTAGAATTAATATCCAATTAGGCCGTTGGGCATAACAGTTTTTGACACAACAAAAACTGTTACGCCCGCGATTAAGTCGAGTCCTTGACACAACTCGGGTGATACTGTATTATGTGGATTGATGTTAAAGATTTACCGGACGGCGGCGTTATAAGTTTAGTATTCACTAAGACTTTCGACGCGCCGGATAGAGAAGGCAAGGCAGAAATAAAATTTATCGGTTCTTTGACAAGGAAAGGTGACGCCTATTCCTTAAAACTAAATTGCGAAGGCCATTTTGCCGCCAACTGCGACGGCTGTCTAATACAGACTGAGGTACCGTTAAATTATCTTACGGAAGAAATATTTTCAAAAGCCGCCTCGACAGAGCCGGAGGGTTATGATGCGGACGCCGATGTATGGACGTTCAGCGGGCAGTCTATAAATATTTCCGAATCTTTGAGTATGAATTTTCTACTCAATTTTCCGTTATATATCCGTTGTAACGAAAACTGCAAGGGTCTTTGCCCCACGTGCGGCAAGAATCTAAATGAAGGTCCCTGCGGCTGTTTGCCTGAACTCGATCCGCGGCTTAAGATTTTAAGAAATTTTAAAGAATAATAAGTTCTAGGAGGTGTGATACCGTTGTCCATTTGTCCAAAAGGTAAACATTCTAAAGCTCGCCGAGACAAACGCAAAGCCCAAAGCTGGAAAATCCCTATGGCGAATTTGGTTGTCTGCGTCAGATGCGGCGAATTAATGCAATCGCATAGGGTTTGCCGTTCATGCGGCT
>JAISRJ010000283.1 GCA_031273705.1 Clostridiales bacterium | reverse complement strand
GTATATTTTTGGGATTTGGATGATCCTATGGTGTCCGCGTTAGCGGCGGAGGGATACCGTATTGTATCGGCTGGTTTTCGCGGTGGTACAGCTTTTTTACAGCGTCTCAAAACAATTTTACAATTGGCGGACATGGTGGCCACAGATTCTTTAGGGACACATGTAGGATACGGAGTGTGCTTGAAAGTACCTTGTATTTATTTTGAAACATCTATACACGCCACCGACAAATGCAATAACGTGTCAAAATATACCGAATTTACAAAACCCATTCTAGAGAATTTCAAAACTATTTTTAGTAACGCCGATAGCATTAGCCCCCAAATGTGGGAGTTCTGCAATAAATATTGGGGACTTGACCAAATAAAAACTCAAGAAGAGATAAAAGCAATCTACGAAATCAACGTTGAAATAACTCGCAGAGCTAAAGGCTTTGTGGCGGCTTTTCCCGCGACTGCGCAAAAGTTACTTGATAAATATGAAACAGAGAATGATTTGAAATATCGTTTGCTTAAAGCAGCTTTGCCTAAATCTGATACGATAAAACTTTAGTTATGATGTGTGATTGATATCAGGCTTACTAAAGGCCGCGTTTATGAAACGCTCTGGACGCAAAACTTCTCGGAATAATCAAATCACCCCGCGGCAGAATCTCTAAACCTGCCACAGGGTGATTTATACTTACTGGTATATCATCAGGAAAACTTATGAATAAACAACCCGCTTAATAACTTTGGCTCAAACCACGTGGACTTGGGCGGCATTATCAATCCGGCATCCGCTATTCTCATTAGCTGCTCCATCGAGGTAGGGAACATCGCGAAAGCCACACCAAGAATTTCGGCGTTTACACGCCTCTCCAACTCCAACAATCCACGTTTGCCACCAATAAAATCTATCCTCTTATCGGTTCTTGGATCATTAATCCCCATGATTGGAGCCAACAATTTATCTTGCAATATCGAAACATCCAACGACGCCACAGGATCCGTTTCCTCTACCTCGCCCGAGTATTTAAGCTCATACCATTGATCTGTCATATACATTCCGAATGTCCGCGCAGTCTGCGGTTTAGGAACATACTTCACTGGCTTTACCTCAAAAATTTTTCCCACCGATTCCAAAAACTCTTCTTTGGTCAAACCATTTAAATCCGATACAAACCGGTTATAATCCATTATCAGCAATTCATTATCCGGAAAAATAACTGACAATGTATAATTATACTCCGCCTCCGAAATATCTTCTTCATTATACATCTTTCGGCGTTTCAATCCGACATTAACCGCCGCCGCCTGCCTGTGATGCCCATCGGCGATATATAAGCTCGACACATTCGTAAATCCAATGAACAACGCCATTAAAACATCCGGATCATCTATCTTCCAAACAGTATGCACAATGCCGTCATCCGTCGTAAATTCAAACAACTCATTATGAAGATACATCCAAAGCGCCATTATGTCGCGAATATCCGGACATTCTTCAAGTCTGTAAGCGAGAAAGATCGGTCCTGTATTGGCATTCGTCATTTCAACATGTCGTATTCTATCATTTTCTTTATCGACTCTGGTGTTCTCGTGTTTCTTGATTATACCACTCAAATATTCGTCAATCGACGTGCAAGCTACCAATCCCGCCTGGGATCTGCCATCCATCTCCAGCCGATAGATAAACAGGCAAGGTTTTTCATCCCAAACCATCGCGTTTTTAATTAACCATCGCAAATTATCACGCGCGGCTTCATAAACCCTTTCATCATAAGGATCTACGCCCTCTAAATTAATTTCCGCCTTATCCACTCTCAAAAAGGAATATGGATTATCCTCCGCGGCTTTTGTGGCTTCCTCCACGTTCAGCACATCATATGGTAAAGCCGCTACCATATGAGCCATATCCGGCCTTGGGCGCAATGCCGAAAAAGCCCGTATTGTCGCCATTTAAATAACCCTAACGCGGATTATCGCATCCTGTTTCATAAATTCATCGTCAATACCGTTGACGTTATTCTCATCAATGTCAATTACGGTATACGCGTAAGCGCCTTTACTCTTATTAAACATATAATCAATATTCAGACCTCTGTCCGCCAGCAAGCCTGTCAAGTTTGCGACGACGTGCGGCACATTTTTATGGAGCACGCAAAATCGCTTTTTTCCGATATACAGAGCGTCACAATCGGGAAAGTTTACAGAATTTTTTATCGCGCCATACAATAGGTAATCGCGCAATTGCTTAGACGCCATAACCGCGCAATTATCCTCCGATTCTGGAGTCGAAGCGCCCAGATGAGGGATGGGTATGACTCCGTCCACATTTAACAGTTCCTCGTTTGGAAAATCCGTAACATAGGCGCTTATCTGTCCGTTAGCTAAGGCATCCTTTATAGCCGACGAGTCCGCCAGTTCGCCCCTAGAAAAATTGAGAATCCGAGCGCCTTGCTTAACACGGCTTAGACGATCCGCGTTTATCAGATTCTTCGTTTCGGGCCTTAGAGGAATGTGTACGGTGATGTAATCGCACTCCGCCAAGATCGCGTCGATACTCGCGGCCTTGTGCACCCCTCGCGAGAGCCTCCAAGCCGCGTCAACCGACAAGAAGGGATCGTGTCCATAAACTTCCATACCCAATGAATGAGCAGCATTCGCCACCAATACGCCAATCGCGCCCAAGCCGACAACGCCAAGCTTCTTACCTGAAATTTCGGGACCGGCAAATTTACTTTTACCGGCTTCAATCAATTTGGCGACCCCGGTTTGACCCGACAATGTCTGCGCCCAGTTGATCCCGTCTACAATCTTTCGGGAAGAAAGCAGCAACCCAGCCAGTACTATTTCCTTAACGGCGTTGGCATTCGCGCCGGGAGTGTTAAAGACTACAATTCCGAGTTTCGCGAATTTATCTACGGGGATATTGTTTACACCCGCGCCCGCCCGCCCGACAGCCATCAAGGTTTCCGGCACAAAAAAGTCGTGCATGTCGGCGCTGCGCAGTAAGATTCCATCCGGCGACGGTAATTCCGCCGAAACAAAAAATTTATCCTCTGTCAAATACGCGGTACCGTTAGCTGAAATTTTATTAAGCGTCAAAATATTAAACATATGTCCTCCTACGCGTTCTGCTTCTCGAATTTTTTCATAAAGTCAATCAACGCGTGTACGCCTTCTATCGGCATCGCGTTGTAGATGCTGGCGCGCATACCGCCGACGGTTCTATGACCTTTTAGATTGACCAGCCCCGCGGCGGCGGCTTCTTTCACGAATTTATTATCAAAATCGCCGTTGCCTGTAACAAACGGTATGTTCATCAGCGAACGATCCTTCTTAACAACCGTAGCCTTGAATATTTTAGAATTATCCAAATATTCGTACAACAACGCGGCCTTTTCTTCATTAACTTTCTGTATCGCCGGTACGCCGCCGTTTGCTTTCAACCACTCAAAAACCAGCTTTGCCATATAAATACTGTATGTCGGCGGTGTATTGTACAGAGAGGCTTCATCCGCGTGGGTTTTATAATTTAGCATAGTGGGGGTAATGTCCAACGCGTTACCAATCAAATCATCTCGAATAATAACCACACAAAGCCCCGCGCAACCAATGTTCTTCTGCGCTCCGGCGTAAATCACACCAAACTTGGACACATCATAAACTTGAGACAGGATACTGGACGACATATCAGTAACCAACGGTTTATCCGTATCGGGAAGTTCTGTAAAACGCGTTCCATATATTGTGTTATTTATAGTAATGTGAAAATAATCGGCGTCTGGCGAAAATTTGCTCTTGTTCAGTTCGGGTATGTAGTTAAAGACTTTATCCTCAGACGACGCGATCACATTTGCCGTGCCAAAACGCCCGGCTTCAGAAATAGCTTTCTTTGCCCATTGTCCGGTCTTAACAAAATCGGCTTTTTTATTTTTAAACAGATTAAGCGGAACCATGGCGAACTGCGTTGAAGCGCCGCCCTGCAAAAACAAAACCTTATAATTATCGGGGATATCCATCAAATCGCGCAGTAAACTCTCCGCTTCCTGAATAATCTCCAAAAACATTTTGGATCGGTGACTCATTTCCATAACAGACATTCCGGCTGTACCATAATCGACCATTTCGCTTCCGGCTTTCCGCAGCACGGGTACGGGGATTGCCGCCGGTCCCGGAGAGAAATTAAAAACGCGTGACATACATATCCTCCCATAACGTTCCATAACGTTAATAATTTAACATGACTTAATTATAAATTGAAATGCGAATGCTGTCAATCGCCGCGATAACGTTTCACAGATCATGAAATTCCACAGTGTTATCAATTCCGAAAAAATACAGCAAAGCCTGCTTCGGCTTGCGACCTAACGCTTTTTGCAAAGCCCGTGAATATATCTTCATCTGCGGGCGATATTTCTCAGCTATCTGCCAAACATTTTCGGCACTAACCGCGTCACTTTTATAATCTACAATTATTATGCCGTTATCCTCAAACCAGCAATCAATTATTCCGTGTACTAAAATAATTTCATCGCTTTGAATTGAATAGATTTCATTTGCCGTAAGCCCCAGCACAAACGGCGTCTCTCGGTGTATCTCTGTATTTCTCATACGGTTGGCGAGTTCAGATTGGGTAAAATTAAGTATTTTTTTAACTGGGATTAATTTCGCCGTTTCAAATGTCAATAAATTCCTGGCAATCAAATTGTCGATCAACACGGTTAAGCTCTCATAATCATATGTTATATTTATATCCAAATGTTCCATTACAGTGTGAATCGCGGTACCTCGCTGGGTATTGCCTGGACGACGAGCCTTTGTCAAAAACTCCGGTGGATCAAAAGAAATATATTCTTCGTATTCATCGAATCGGGTATTCACTGTCTCATTGGAATTTAATTGAGCGTAATACAAGCGTTTTATTTCGCTTATAGAAATCTTCGACGGCAAATTCTTGGCGGTTGCGTATGGATACTTCCACCAAAGAATACTTTTTATTTCTTTTTCTTTACCGCTGTGATTCTGACCCACTTTTAATTCACGCAGCGACGCAAACCGCTGTCTGTCAAACGCCCGCTGTTCGCGACGAGCCTGTGTTCTCTCTGAAAGGTTAAAAACCCGAACATCAAAGCTTGCCGAAAAATTAAGAAGTTCGTCATTGGCTTTACTTACATCCTGGCACAGTACATTGGCGTCTTTATGCCGAATGATACACGGCGCGAGCAGATCAATAAAACTAAGCGCGTTCGCCCGGTAATAAGCCGGTAGTTTCTTTTCATTTAAGGCGGCTAACGACTGCCATTTTTGGATTTTATTCTGCATTTTATCTACGCAGGCGGTTAATATCAGTTTTTCCTTAGCGCGGGTAAGGGCTACATATAATACCCTCAATTCTTCGGACAAATTTTCCAGATGAATACGTTTAGCCAGTGAGAAACGTGGCAGAGTATCCGTCTTTGTACGCAAATAATCCTTTGCGGCGGTATTTACATATATCGAACCTATACCCAAGTCTTGATGTAAAATAACATTTTCATACTCATCCATCCGGTTAAACTGTTTGCCCAGCATACTGAAAAACACGACCGGAAATTCCAACCCCTTGCTTTTGTGGACGGTCATAACCCTCACTTGATTGGCGGCGACGGGCAAATCCGGCGAATCCATCTCCGCTCCGGAATTCTTAGTTCGTTCGACATATTTAATAAAGTGAAACAGTCTCTTATAACTGCTCGCGCTCTCATACCGAGCCGCCCGTTCCAGCAGTCCGCGCAGGTTCGCCTGACGCAACGCCCCGCCAGGCAATGCCCCCACTAAGTTATAATAACCTGTTTCCTCTAAGATAATAGCTGTTAATTCGCTTACCGACATACCGGACATATTGCGCCAACGAGCCAAATCGGATAAAAAAGCGTCAATCTTATCAAACACATGTTTATTATCTCTTGATTTATTATCTCTCGATTTAAAGTAAATCTCTACGCACTCAAAAAAATTTACTTCCAAATCCACATACCTTATCTCCAACAATTCATCCGGAGAAAAGTCATAAACCGGGCTGTGCAGAACAGTCGCCAATGGAATATCCTGTAAGGGATTATCGATTATCCTTAAAAAGGATAAAACGGTTTGAACCTCCACACTATCGAAAAAGCCGCGTGATACTTCGGAATAAGCGTCTATATTCAGAGCTTTGAGGGCGTCGCAGATAATTTGAGCGGAAGCGCCGAGGGAGCGCACAAGGATTACGATATCATCGGCGCGGCATGGTCGGAGTTTTTTTGAATCCGAGATTCTGTAGTCCTCAAAATTCTCGGAATTACTAATTAGCAGAGGATTAAATGGATTTAAAAATGCCTGTATACGTTTACTGATAAATTCCGCTTCGACTTCCGCCTTTGACAGCTCTATCAACGATTCCTCCACGGTGGAATTATCTTCCGCGTGAGAAGGTTTTGAATACTCGATCAGATCAAATTCCACGGCTTCGGCACCGGAATATTCCGCGCCCGGATACAAAGCGGCGCGGTCGTCGTAATCTATCTCGCCTATTTCTTTATCCATAAGCCGCTTAAATAAAAAATTAACGGCGTCGATTATTTCCGGTCTGCTGCGAAAGTTGCGTGATAAATCTATACGAAGCCCGGCGGTTTTATCCCAAGAGAACCGTTCATATTTTTTTATGAAAATATTCGGATTTGCCCGGCGAAATTTATAAACGCTTTGCTTAACATCACCAACCATAAACCTGTTACTGTCGGATACCGCTGACAAAATCAATTCCTGAACCTCGTTGGAATCCTGATATTCATCTATCATCACTTCAGAAAAATGTTTGGTCAGTTCTAAAGCGGCCGCGGATTTTTGATAATCAGGAGGGTCTCCGGTAAGCAATATCCGTACACAGAAATGCTCCAGATCACTAAAATCCATTATATTCCGCTCGCGTTTTAATTCCGCGTAGCGGTTTCTAAACATACGGGTCGTCTCGATTAGAATCCGGATCACGGGTCCTAATTTAATTATGTCCCGCTGCATACTCGCCGGAGATTTAATAAAGAATTCGTCTCGCAGTTTATTCAGGCGGGGTTTAATTTCCTTATCGCGAATGTTCTTGACCTGCTTTTGCAGTTCTTCCAAAATTCCGTCCTTCTCTTTGCCCCGATAGGCAGCCAGCTTTTCGGAATAGACATTCTGCGTCGCCTGATATAACTCCGCAAGGCTTGCGTCAATTTGCGCGAGGAGAAATTGTGCCTGACTTTTGTCAGACATGAGAGCGGCTTCGTACTTAATCGGTCCACCGGGACATGAGCAATATGACATCGCCTGATCGATAGCCGCGAGGCATCCCTGTAACTCCCTCCGAATTTCAGAACGCAGAATTTCAGCCCATACTGTCCCATCCAAATCCTGTAGTTCGTACATATCAGAATATCTTTGCATAGTATAATCCGGAAAGGCGCTGCTCTCCACAAATTCCGCCAGCCGGAGAATCAGTTCCGCCAATCCGTCGTCTCGCGTTTTACCGCCCCCGAAGGAGTCAACCAGATTTAGAAAACCTTGATTGTTTTCCTGATAAGACTCCTCAAATATTTCTTCCAATGCCTGAGCTTTCAGCAACCCCAGCTCGGTCTGGTCGCCTATCCTAAATTCTGGATCCAGATCTATTAAGTAAAAATAATTTTTAATTACTTTACGGCAAAAAGAGTGAATAGTGGAGATATTCGCCATAGAAAGGGCAATAACCTGGCGTGAAAGGCGTTCGTTTTCAGGCTCCGCGGATAAGCGATCATGCAGAGCGTCCGCGATTCGTTTGCGCATTTCGGCGGCCGCGGCTTCGGTAAATGTAACAACTAAAAGCCTGTCGATATCAACAGGCTTTTGAGGATCGGTAATGATTCGCAAAATGCGCTCGACCAGCACCGCCGTTTTACCTGAACCGGCGGCTGCGGCCACTAGAATATCCGAACCTTGGGCATTTATAACCCGCAACTGCTCGGGAGTATATTTAATAGCCATGCTGTCGCCAGCCCTCCCCCTTATGCAACGTAGTTCTGATTTACCGCGATAAATTGATTATATGAGCGGCAAAAATAATAATTTACATACGCCAGTGTTGACGGGCTAACTCTTGACCGCCCAAAAATCATCTTGGCGGCATATTTAGAAAACTCTACTTCAAATTGACTTTCACACTGCCAAAAAATATCCGCGTAAACAGAGAAGCGGGATTTTTCGGTTTCACTCAAATTAAAGACCTTTTTAAAAACATCCAGCATGTCAACGGGATCTTCGCATTTAAACGAGCCGGAGGCAATGTAATGAATAGTATGGTACATAGCGGTCATTTTATAAATCACACGTCTGGAGTATTTATCCAAGAATCTTAATTGCCTATAAAAAACGTTTCTCGCGCTGGATATAGATCCGCA
>JAISRJ010000054.1 GCA_031273705.1 Clostridiales bacterium | reverse complement strand
GCAGTGCTGGGGAAAAAAGTTTACTTTTTTACCCTTGTCAAAGCTTGGGGAAAGATGTATAATACGTACATTAAAAAAAGCTATAATTTTGGCTTTTTTGATTGAACGTCATTTATAAAGTCGTTTTTATACAAAAAAGGCAGGTGAGGAAAAAAGTAAAGCTTTTTCCTCACACTATGTTATATTGTCGGGTTAAAAACAAACTTGCCAGGAGCTAAGGTTGCGCGATGGCTACAAAAAATTAAGCAAAGGAGATAACTTGATGAAAAACATGTACATTGACCCGTATCTTATCGCGGAGATTGGTTGCAACCACCGCGGCGAACTGGAAACAGCGCGCGAATTTATTAAAACCGCAAAATATTTCTGCAATGTGGATGCGGTAAAATTTCAAAAACGTAATAACCGCGAGTTACTTTCTGAGGAACAATTCAATGCTCTACACCCTAATCCATACAATTCTTACGGCAATACCTACGGCGAACACCGTGAATTTTTGGAATTCACTATCGCTCAGCATACACTTCTTAAACAATGGTGCGAAGAATTTGGCATTACATACAGCACTTCGGTTTGGGACTTGACGTCCGCTAAGGAAATTGTCGCGCTAAATCCTGATTTCATAAAAATCCCTTCTGCCTGTAACACAAATTTTACGATGCTGGAGTGGTTATGTGATAATTATGGCGGAGAAATTCAAGCGTCATTGGGTATGACCAATCGTGTGGAAGAAGAATCATTAATTAACTTCTTTACTCGAAAAGGTCGCAACGGAGATCTTATCATATTTTGCTGCACGTCTGGCTATCCAGTGCCGCCGGAAGACGTATGCCTGCTTGAAATTACTCGCTTGATTGAGACATATGGTAAAACTGTCAAAAAAGTTGGGTTTTCAGGTCATCATAATGGCATATCTATAGATATTGCGGCCTATACGCTTGGAGCGTCTATCATAGAGCGCCATTTTACACTTAATCGCGCATGGAAAGGCACCGACCACGCTGCGTCTTTGGAACCGGATGGAATGCGTAGGCTAAAAAGGGATTTACTAAATGTTCAAAAGGCACTTACATATAAAACTGAGGAAATACTACCCATAGAAAAGGTTCAGCGTAACAAGTTAAAGTATAGAATCAACTCAGAGACCCATGTCTGAAGCCAAGGGCTTCTCACGCAAATCGGTGAAGTGTAAGAACGAATACAGTGCATTTTTATCTTAAGGAAGGATTATCATGTATTTGACAAACGACATTAAATTGATAGCATATGATTTTGACGGTGTGATGACGAACAATAAAGTGATTTTATCTGAGGATGGCAAAGAGAGCGTTACCGTAAACCGAGGGGATGGATTCGCTGTAAAAATGATAAGCAGTATGCTAAGGATAAAGCAAGTTATTATTTCTACCGAACAAAATCCGATAGTGTCATTACGAGCGAAGAAGTTAGGGATTGATGTCATTCAATGTGTCGATGATAAAAAATATACCATAGAAGAATATTGCGTGAGAAATCATATTTCATTAAAAGACGTTCTATTTGTGGGTAATGATCTGAATGACTATGAGGCGATGAAAGTTACTGGATTTAATGCGTGTCCGAGCGACGCGGAACCGGAAATATTAGAATTTGCTGGATTGGTATTTAACAAAAAAGGCGGGTGCGGGGTTGTCAGGGAATTATTTCAATATTTGCTGAATATTAAAGATTACGGGGCGAAACAATGAGAAATAAGATAATTGATAAAATAAAAAGAGGCAGTGTATATGCTATTATCCCCGCTCGTTCCGGCTCAAAGGGTGTGCCTGGCAAAAACGTAAAACTACTTGATGGTTATCCTTTGATTGCGTTTTCAATCGCGACCGCGCGGCTTACTCCCTCTATTGACAGGATAATTGTAACAACTGATTCTGTCGAGTACGCTCAAATTGCGAGACAGTTTAATGCTGATACACCATTTCTACGCCCGGCAGAAATATCAAATGACAGTGCAACGGATTTTGAATTTATGGCTCACGCGATTAATTGGCTTTATGACAATGGTGAGGAAATACCTGAATATTGGGTACATCTTCGCCCGACGTGTCCGCTTAGAGAAACTAGCGATGTAGAGAGAGCTGTTAAACTGTTTAAAGGCAATAAAGACGCGAATTCTCTTCGTTCCGCACATAGGACAAATTACATGCCTTATAAATGGTTCCGAGTGAAAAATGGTTACTTTCTACCCATTATCCATAATATGACACTGGACGAAGCAAACAACCCCCGACACGACTTTCCGATTACATACGAACCCGACGGCTACGTAGACGTTTTACGTACAGAGTTCATAGTACAAAATGATCTGTTGCATGGCACAAAAATGCTTGCCCTAGAATCTCCGGATTCTGTAGATATTGATCTAAAAGAAGATTTTGAAAAACTGACACATCTAATAAAAAGTAGTGATTCACCACCTTATCGTTATTTGAAATCCAAATATACCAGAATGAGCTTGCAAAATACACTAGAGAAATATGGCGATTTTAAAAATCAATTTTCCCATCCCATTAGGATTTTAATGATAGGATTAGGAAGTATAGGGCAGCGGCATTTAAGAAATATAAAGTTGTTGCTTGGGGAAAAAGTGGAATTCATTGCATATCGTAAACGTGGACTGTCAATCACGTTTTCAAATGAGATGGAAATTCGCGAAAATGTAAACCTTGAAAAAGAATATAAGATTAAGAGTTTTTCAAAACTGGATGAAGCGTTGAATACAAGACCGAGTATAGCGTTTATTACCAACATTACAAGTGGGCATATAAGCACTGCTATTGAGTGCGCAAAGACCGGATGTGACTTATTTATCGAGAAGCCGTTATCTTATAACATGGATGGTGTTAATAAATTATCAGACATTGTGAATGAAAACGAGCTAATAGCCTTTATGGGTTTTCAGAACAGATATCATCCTTGTTTGAAGAAGATTAAAAAACTATTATCGGGAAGTCAATTTGGCAATATAATATCAATTAACGTTGCTATTGGAGAACGCCTTCCCACTATGCACGCTTATGAAGATTATCGTGAGACATATATGGCGAAAAGCGAATATGGCGGGGGCGTGGTTTTAAACCAAATGATACATGAACTTGATTACATCAGATACATTTTAGGTGAAAACGCGTCTGTAGAACATATATATTCTGTTGGCGGACATATAAGCAGTTTGGAAATTGATGTCGACGATGTCGCACATGTAATTTTATCTTATTGTTATAACGGACGTAAAATACCTGTTACAATTCGCGCTGATTTTCTAAAATACCCACCGGAACGATATTGCGAAATAATTTGCGATACCGGTAGCATACGAGCGGATCTATTAAATAATGCTATTAATTGGTATATCGATGACGAAATGTTTTCAGAAGTATACGGAGATTTTAGCCGAAATGATATGTTTGTTGAACAATTATACGATTTTTTCAATGCGACAATTACGCGAAGTACACCGAAAATAGATTTGAACGCTGGCATTGAAAGCCTTAAACAAGCATTGGCAATCAAATCAGCGATAGAAACTTCATTATAATGAAAGTTGGTTATGAATTATGAACAAATTTATGGAAAGATTTTTTATTCATGATAAAGTATGCGTAATCACGGGGGGGGGCTTATTGGAGAGCGCCACGCTAAGGCGGTACTAAGCGGTGGCGGAATTCCAGTTCTATTGGATATATCAAGCGCAGGTCTTGAATTGGTAAAGAAAGAGCTGGAATCCTCTTTTGACGTAAATAAACAGATAGAAACTTATAAGGTGGATATAACAGATAATAATGAACTAAATAAGATAAAAGACGCGTTGATGAGGAAGTATGGCCATATTGATATTTTGATTAATAATGCCGCCAATAATCCTAAAATGGAGGGCGGATCACAAAATATGGATGCCATCCGGTTTCATAATTTTCCTCTTGAAATATGGAATTCGGATATAAGTGTGGGACTTACGGGCGCATTCCTATGCTCACAGGTTTTTGGAAGCGCAATGGAGAATAGTAAAAATGTTAATAAAGGGGTAATATTAAATATTTCTTCTGATTATGGTCTTATTTCTCCAGATCAACGGGTTTATCGAAGAGAAGGTATTAAGGAAGAACAACAGTTAGTCAAGCCAATCTCGTACTCGGTTGTAAAACATGGCATAATTGGCATGACAAAATATTTGGCTACATATTGGGCAAAAACTGGGATACGTGTGAATACTCTTTGCCCTGCCAGCCTTTTTAATAACCAAGACAGTGAATTCGTTAAAAAAATATCCGAATTGATTCCTATGGGCAGAATGTCGGACCCGGATGAGTACGTTTGCACAGTTCTTTATCTTATATCAGACGCAAGCTCTTATATGACAGGGAGTACGGTAGTCCTAGATGGAGGAAGAACAAGTTGGTGAAATTGTTATAATAATAAACGAACATCTACTCTAACCGAAAGCGAGGTGCGGCACATTCTTCACGCTTATAAGCCGCGAATTTTCTGTGCCGGTATTATGAATTGTAAAATATGTGGTAGTAGTAAAATCAATATTATATATAACGGTAAAATCCGTAGTGGAGCTTCAAATAGAATTACGGATGCGGACGTCCCTATGTTTCAATGCGAGTTTTGTAATACAATATGGCATGAACCGTCTGTTGAAGGCTCGGAATTTTATGAATCTGATACTTATAGAGAAAGTATGGACGAAACTATATTATTACAAACATTTTA
>JAISRJ010000035.1 GCA_031273705.1 Clostridiales bacterium | reverse complement strand
GATTTATTATTCTGGAATTTAAAATCCAGACTGGGCCACGCCACAGTCGCGTCTCGGCCTTTAGGCACATATGACACCTCCGCGGAATGCGCATGTCGCTCCACAATCTTCATACCGGCCTCTAAAGCCGCGTTGTAAATCGTACTGGATACCTGGCATATGCCACCGCCCAAGCCGGTGTCCGGCTTACCGTTCACCAATATACCCGCCTCTTTAAAACCACGAGCGGACGTAACCCTGCCCAAACTCCCGTAGTACGAAAAAATCCCGCCCGGCCGTACCATCGCTCCGGATATGTATTCTGCCGCCAATCTTATGTTAGTATTACGGTTAGCCACATTGGTGGTGTATGTCGTATATGTACCCAGCAACCCATACCCCGCCAAATCATTGGGGTTACTGTAAATGGGATTAGTCGTAATGTTCAGCGTGGCTTTATTATCGGCGCTCTCCCATATAGCGACTTGAACCTTCGCGTCAACTTGCGATCGGAAGGTATCGCGGTTAATATCATAGCCCACCAGATATTTTTTAGAATCCGCCGTAAAGTTCAGGGTATTCGGGTCAAACGTCGCCTTTATGGTCGACGGGTCTGTCACATTCGCGTTTAACTCCGCCAAAATTCCATCCACAAACTTATCCAACAAGGCCGTGTCATAAGAATATGTGGATTTATACGTAGATCCCGGGGGATGTTGATCACCGGTATACCACAGATCACGGAAAAGATCTAAAGTGTCAATCTCAAACGAAATATCATCCGCATGTAAAAAATACGGTTTATCGTTCAAAATAACCTTAACTTCAAAATTGCGCGCAAAGTTATGCAGATTGGTATTATACCGCATGTAAGCAACTGGAAAAGTATAGTCAGAAAGGCGCGTGCCATCAAGGTAAATATCAGGACCGGTCAAAGCAAAATTTTCGGCATAAATAGAAGTCGTGACAACTGTAATCAGCATAGCCACAATACTTAAAACGCGGATAAATCCAAAGCGCTGTTTTTTCACTGTTTTCCCCCACCTATGTACACCTACCCCCGCTAAAAACGCCGTAGGGATAGCTGAATTTCTCTCTTTGATTCTTTATATCATACACCCAATTTTTATCTCTGTCCATGCTTTTTTAAATTAATTCGTAAAAAAAATTTCGACAAAATTCACCGCTCTGTAACATCTTCTGTATCGCCCAGGTTTTCTCCCGAGGTTTCACCATCGGGTTCGTCCAGTTGATCCACCGCAATCTTAGCCATTCCGGCGACGGTCACGCCGTCATTAAGATCTATCAGCTTAACACCTTGCGTGTACCTGCCCTGCAAGTTAATATCCGCAATCCGTATGCGAATAATAATCCCTTCGGAGTTGATAAGAATCAATTCTTCTTTGTCATTTACAGAGTCTACGCCAACGACTGGTCCGGTCTTTTCTGTGACTTTATAAACATGCAGCCCCTTACCGTAGCGGCTTTGCAACCGAAATTCACTAAACGGGGAACACTTTCCATATCCGTTTGCCGACACAAACAGCAGACAGTCATTCTCACTCAAAACCCCGGCGCTAACCACAAAATCACCGCTGTTCAGCCGAATGCCCTTAACACCCATAGCTCCTCGACCGGTTTGTCGAATATTCAACTCACTAAACCTTATGCCCATGCCCTGCGAAGAAGCGATAAAAAGCTCCTGCCCATCGTACACACGCAATACAGAGACCAATTCATCCTCGTTCTTAACCTTTGCCACTATAAGCCCATTTTTCTTAATCTTGGCGAACAAATCCAGAGAAATCTTTTTCACCATGCCAAATTTGGTAAGGAACATCAGAGAACCATCGTAATTCCCATCTCTGACAGAGATAACGGCGGTCGTCTTTTCCCCGCCACTCAAATTAAGCAAATTCACTATTGCCACACCACGCGCCGCCCGTCCCGCAACGGGGATTTCATAGGCTTTCATGCTGTAAACCCGCCCGTAATTTGTAAAGAACAGCAACATATCATGGGTATTGGCCACAAATATATATTTTATTAAATCTTCGTCACGGGTCTGCATTCCAATAATGCCCTTGCCCCCCCTATGCTGGCTTCGATATGTCGATAACGGCAAGCGTTTTACATAATCCAAACATGTCACGGTCACAACGCTGTCTTCTTCGTCAATTAAATCATCAATGTCTATATCACCGGGGTCAATAACAATCTGTGTTCGGCGGTCGTCGCCATACTTATCACTCAAAATTACAAGCTCATCACGAATAACTTCGTAAAGTCTATCTTCGTCTTCCAAGATTTTCGACAGTTCTTGCATCAAAGTTTGTATCTCCGCAAATTCTTTGTCTATCTTTTCCCGTTCTAAACCGGTTAAAGACCTAAATCTCATATCAACAATTGCGGAAGTTTGCTCTTCTGAAAGCCCAAAAGCTTCGGATAAGCGTGACTTTGCCTCGCCTGTATCCTTAGAAGAGCGAATGATATTTAAAACTTCGTCTATATGATCTAACGCTGTTAAGTAACCTTCAAGGATATGCGCGCGCTTCTTGGCTTTATTTAAATCAAATCGCGTCCTGCGGACAATAACGTTTTTCTGGTGGCTGACATAGTGCGCTAACGCCTGCTTTATGTTCAACACCTTGGCGTCCGTCCCGACCAAAGCCAGCATAATTATGCTGTAAGCCTCTTGCAAAGGGGAAAACTTATAAAGTTTATTCAAGATAACATTGGCGTTGACGTCTTTTCGCAACTCAATAACGACGCGCACACCATTACGGTTGGATTCGTCGCGAATATCTGTTATTCCATCAACTTTGCGATCTTTAACCAAGTCCGCCATTTTTTCTACCAACCGCGCTTTGTTCGTCTGATATGGAATCTCGGTAACCACAATCATTTCGCGGTTAGGAGCATTAGGCATCGGCTGTATTTCAGTTTTAGAGCGTACCGTAATCCTTCCGCGTCCTGTTTTGTATGCCTGAGAAATACCGCTTGTACCCAGAATTATTCCGCCTGTCGGAAAATCCGGACCTGAGATTATCGGAATAATTTCATCAATCTCCGTTTCTCTCTTTTGCTCTATTAGGTTATTCAGCATTAGAATAATGGCGTTTGCCACTTCCCGCAGATTGTGAGGGGGAATGTTTGTCGCCATACCTACCGCGATACCCGAAGATCCATTTACCAGCAGATTAGGAAACCGAGACGGCAAGACCATCGGTTCCTTAAAATCACCTTCATAGTTCGGGATAAAATCCACAGTATCTTTGTCTATATCGACCAGCATTTCCATTGCGATCTTGCTTAGCCGGGCTTCGGTGTACCGCGAAGCCGCCGCGCCATCCCCGTCCAGCGATCCAAAATTCCCATGCCCGTCAACCAGTGGGTATCGAATAGTAAAGTCCTGCGCCATGCGCACCATAGCGTCATAAATAGACGAATCACCGTGCGGATGATACTTTCCCATTGTGTCTCCGACAATACGAGCCGACTTTTTGTGAGGTTTGGACGGATCGAGATTAAGTTCGTTCATAGCGTGCAAAATGCGCCTGTGTACTGGTTTTAAGCCGTCCCGAACATCAGGCAGAGCGCGCGAAACAATTACGCTCATAGCGTAATCGATATAAGAATCGCGCATCTCTTCGTAAAGATTTACATCCAAAATTTTATCAATCTGTCCGTCCATTATTGTCTCCCTGTTTTCGTTCCGAAATATTGCTCCGGACCGTCCTTAGCTTTATATATCAAGGTTTTTAACCATTTTTCCATACTCGTTAATAAATTCTCGCCGCGGCTCTACTCTGTCGCCCATTAACTGAGTAAAAATTTGATCCGCGGCGATAGCGTCCTCAATATTGACCTTCTTCAGCGTTCTGCGTTCGGGGTCCATAGTCGTATCCCATAGCTGATCGGCATCCATTTCTCCTAAGCCCTTGTATCTCTGAATGGGCTTTACCCCGTCGCGCCCGATGGTCTCCAGCAGATTATCTAATTCCCGATCGGTATAGCAATAATAAATATTCTTGCCCTTTTCGACCTTAAACAGCGGCGGTTGAGCGATATAAACCTTGCCTTCGCCAATCAGCGGCTCCATAAACCGATACATAAACGTCAGCAACAATGTTCGTATGTGCGCTCCATCAACATCGGCATCGGTCATAATCACAATTTTGTGATACCGTAACTTGCCAATATCAAAATCCTCGTAAATCCCTGTCCCAAAGGCCGTAATCATGGCTTTTATTTCTTCGTTCAGCAAAACTTTATCCAATCGAGCCTTTTCCACATTCATGATCTTGCCCCGCAAAGGCAGCACCGCCTGTGTCCTTGGGGTACGGGCGCTCTTGGCGGAACCGCCGGCGGAATTACCCTCGACGATATATATCTCGCACTTTGTCGGGTCTTTCTCGGAACAATCCTGCAATTTACCCGGCAGCCTTCCGCTTTCCAGCACAGATTTACGCCGCACCAGCTCACGGGCTTTTTTTGCCGCGTCTCTGGCTCTCGATGCCATCAATCCTTTGTCAATAATTATTTTTCCCAACGCGGGATTACGCTCCAGAAAATAAGTGAGATGCTCCGAAACAACTGATTCTACAACAACTCTAGCCTCGCTGTTACCTAATTTCGCCTTGGTCTGGCTGTCGAACTGCGGATGCTCCAGCTTTACGCTCAGGACAGCGGTCAGACCTTCTCGCACATCTTCACCACTAAGGTTTTTATCCTGCTCTTTCAAAATGCCCATTTTACGGGCATATTCGTTATATGTCTTTGTCAACGCCGACCTAAAACCCGCTAAATGCGTGCCGCCGTCCGTGGTGTTTATGTTGTTGACGAAAGTGTAAGTATTCTCCAAAAAACCGTCGTTGTACTGCAAAGCGCACTCCACACTCGCTTTATCACGCATAGCCTCGCAGTAGAATATATCCTCAAACAGGGGAGAGCGATTTTTATTTATATGACGCACAAATTCCTTAATCCCGCCCTCGTAATGATAGACGCGCGTGTGTTTTTCTTCCTCACGCAGATCATTCAGAGTAATCTTTAAGCCTTTGGTCAAAAAAGCTGTCTCTCGCAGGCGTTGTTTCAACACATCAAAACTGTATTCCAATTCCTCAAAAATATCGGGATCCGGCTTAAAATGCACTAAAGTACCGCGCTTATCAGTCGCTCCAATCGTTTTTAGGGGATATTCAACATCTCCGTATCGATACGACTGCCGATATTCTTGACCGTCCGTAAAAACCGTTACTTTCAGCCATTCAGAAAGAGCGTTGACCACTGACGCGCCGACGCCATGCAGCCCTCCGGACACTTTATACCCCCCGCCACCGAATTTCCCACCGGCATGAAGCACAGTAAACACAACTTCAACGGCGGGTATACCCCTTTGAGGTTGAATTCCTACCGGAATTCCACGTCCGTTATCTAACACCGAAATAGAGTTATCATCATGGATATTAACTTCAATTTCAGTACAATACCCTGCCAAAGCCTCGTCCACCGCGTTATCCACAATCTCATAAACCAGATGGTGCAAGCCTTTTGACGAAGTAGTGCCGATATACATGCCCGGGGTTTTCCTAACAGCTTCCAAACCTTCTAAAACTTGTATTTGACTTCCGTCATAATTTTCCGGCATTATCATCGTCTCCTTCCGCTCTTTGTGTATAACTAATTGCCTCATAAAGCCTTTTTTTTAATGTCGAAGTCGATATAGGCGATACAAAATAACTATCATTCGTGAAAACTATAGATTTAACGCTTTCGTCAATAAAATTTATATCATGCTCTATATCATTTTTCCGTACTAACCCCTTGATAACGTCTATCGTGTCTTGAGCAGTATCAATCTCGTTGTTCAAAACCATCACAATGTCACGTAAGGGAACGACTGAATCTCCGCAAATGTGTAAATACATTATGTCCCGCCTATCCCACATGTCCGGCTGTCACGGTCATTATTCTCGAATCAGCCGGAACTATATTCTTAATGCCATCCATTTCGGTGCAAGTCAAAATGACTTGGATATTCTCCGTCCCCGCCATCAAAAACTGCTGTCTGCCTTTATCCAGCTCGCTCAGCACGTCATCAAGCAAAAGCACCGGGTCAAATCCTTTAAGTCGTTTTATCAGCCTCAAGACCGCCAGCTTAGACGAAAGAGCCGCCGTGCGCTGCTGCCCTTGCGAACCAAAAGTCTTACAATCCGCGTCATTCAAAAAAAAACGCAAATCATCCCGGTGAATCCCGACCGACGTAGCACCTCGATAAATATCTCTCTGCCTGTTTTTTATAATAAACTCTTCCAGATCTCCCGGCTGGGTATTGGGCGCGTATTCAATCCTAAGCTTTTCTTTGCCTTGAGTAATACCGGCGTGTATTTCACTCGCGGTTTCGTTTAACAGTTTAACAAATTTTCCTCGTTGAATGCAAATCCTAAACCCGTGATCGACTAAGTGTCTATCCCACGCAAACAAAGTATCATAGCCTTCGGATTTATTTTTTATAGCTCGCAATAAATTGTTGCGCTGTTTTAAAACATGGTAATACCGCTGGAGTTCTTGGTAATACAAACCGCTCAACTGACACAATTCTATATCTACAAACCGGCGCCGCTCTCTGGGACCGGATTTAACCAGCTTTAAGTCTTCCGGAGAAAAACTGACAGTCAACAGGTTGCCGAACAAATCACCCAGCTTGCGGATAGGCAATTGATTGACTGCCACTTGTTTCTTCCCGAACCTGCGAAGATTGACGTCAATTCTGGTATCATCCGCTATTGCCTGAATATGAGCCTCTTTGGCGTTCATGCGAATCATTTCTTTATCCGGAGAGCCCCTAAGCGACCGACCGGTGGCGCATAAATACACACCCTCAAGAAAATTGGTCTTTCCCTGGGCATTATCGCCTGTCAACACATTTAGTCCCGGATTAAGTTCGCAAAGGCTGTTTTGCAAGTTTCTAAACTCAAAAAAAGAGATTGTATGTATCCTCATACTCAAATCCAGAACCAATCAACAAAAATATTATATATTATATATATTTTTCCCAAATGCAGGAAATAATAATCAACCCTTGATTCTTATCGGCAGAATCAAGTATTTAAACAAACAATTGTCCACGCCTTTTATTATACACGGACTTAACGCTCCCGTAAATGTTAATAAAACTTTTTCATCGCCGATTGATCTCAGCGCCTCAATCAAGAAACGTGGATTAAATGCGATAACAAGCGGATTGCCGTCAATATCAGCGGCAATCTCATCGTAAGACACACCAATTTCGGCGTTAGAGCTAAGCTGAATCACATCCTGCCCTATACTCAGCTTAACCGGGCTTTTCTTGTTGTCCTTGACTATCAGCGATACCCGCTCCAGACTCAAAAGCAATTCGGGACCGGATATATTTACCAAAGTGCTAAAGTCCTCGTTGAATATTTGATTATACCTGATAAACTCCCCATCGATCAATCTGGAAATTAATGTAAATCGCTCCAGCTCAAACATGATATGCCTATCGGTAAAATAAAAGTGCAGTTTCGAATCACCATCCAAAGGTAAAATCCTGGCTAGTTCACTCAAGCTCTTCGCCGGAACCACCACACCGGACGTAATCTGCGGATCAAAGCGCAATTTAGTACTCCTGCGATACGACACACGAAAACCATCCACAGCTACCATATGGGCATATCCGTCTTTTATTTGCAGCAGCTCGCCGGTCAAAACAGGCTTACTGTCGTCCATACCCACAGAAAAAATCGTTTGTCTGATCATATCTTTTAGATCTAAAGCGTTAATCTCAAAACCGTCGTTCTTAGAAACAGGCTCCGGAAATGGGTACTCATCCCCGGGGAACCCCATAACTTTAAATTCTGTTCGTCCGCTTTTAAGCTTAACCAGATTAGACTTATCCGTCTCTATGCTGATATAGCCTTCCGGCATCTTGCGCGTTATATCCAAAAGGATCTTCGCTTCTAGCGCGATCTCACCCTCCTCCAAAATTTCCGCCGATATATCGGCGGACTCTATGCCCAATTCCAGATCATTGCCATAAACACGCAGGTTTTCATGGGCTTTAAGCAAAACGCATTCCAAAATAGGCTTGGGTGTTCGTGTCGATACAGCCTTGCTTACAACTGCCAAGTTTTCAAGCAGGATCTCTTTATTTACGACGATTTTCATAGGTCCCTCCAAATTTTGCTCACTGGAAGATAATCCAGTTTTATCCAAAAAACATCGAACATAATATAAACTTTTTGAATCACATTAGAAAATTCTAATAAATGTGACTTAGTATGAAAAAAATTTTTGCGTACTCGCGCGCGCGCATGCGCGTTATGAATTTATCTATGTAGGACTGATGGTAGTAGTAGTAGTAGGGCCTGTGGATACAGTGGATAACTGCTGTAAAGCCCGTCAAATCAACATTTAGCCTGTGGATAAACCTGTGGATAAAAAGGGCACTTATCCACACAATCCACAGGATCGAATTTAAGAGAATAAGGCGATAAAAATTTCGACAAATTTACGCGGTCGGTGATCCCCGAGTTATCCACAGAAAATGAACATACTTTCGTATTGTTAAAAGCATAACAAAGTTGAATCGAAACTTTGTTCCTGTGGATAACTTATGCACAGGTTTTTCCACAGGGTTATCCACCGAAAATAAGGATTTTCTGTGGATAACTTTTTTTTAGCAAAATGTAACCGTTTTGTCATAATTGAATTATGAGAATTAGATTAAATTCTCAACCTCTTATTCGTTGCTCTAAATCAAACATCACATGCTGTAGATTCATGTCGGATTCGAGTGATTCTATTATTTTATCACATCCGTGAATAACGGTGGAGTGATCTCGGCCGCCGAATATTTTTCCGACTGTCGGCAAGGAAACATCCAGCAGCTTTCTGGATAAATACATGGCTATCTGCCGTGGGAAGACGATGTTGTGTTTACGCTTCCGACTGTTAAGATCCGACACGGTCAGGTCATAATACGCGGCGACGACTTCTTGTATGTATTCGACGGTTATATCTTTCTTCGCTCCGCCGAATAGCATATCCTTAAGAGCGCTCTCCGCCAATATAAGACTTATTGGAGAGTGGGTAAGCCGTGAATATGCCGTTACTTTGTTTAGCGCGCCCTCCAAGTCACGAATGTTGGACACAATATATTTGGCTATATAGTGCAAAACATCCGTCGGAATGATTAGCCGCTCGGCTGCCGCCTTTTTTTCCAGGATAGCCGCGCGGGTTTCAAAATCAGGCAATGTAATATCCACATTCAGACCCATCGCGAATCTGGATACCAGTCTTGCCTCCAAACCCTGCATAACTTTCGGCTGCTGGTCACTGGTAAGCACAATTTGTTTACTGTTGTTGTACAATGAGTTAAATGTGTGAAATAATTCTTCTTGCGTCTCCTCCTTTCCCACTAAGAATTGCACGTCATCCAGCAGCAGTACGTCCAATTCACGGTATTTTTCTTTAAATTGGGCAGTCTCTTTTCGGCGAATAGCGCCTACAAATTCATTCATAAAGGATTCGGAGGATACATAATAAACTTTAAGGTCAGAGTTTTGGTCGTAGATATAATTGCCGATAGCGTGCATTAGGTGTGTCTTGCCAAGGCCCACCCCGCCATACAAAAACAGGGGATTATAGCTGGACTCGCCCGGTTCCTCCGCGACGGCGAGCGCGGCCCCATACGCCATAGCGTTACTCTTACCCTGTACGAATGACTCGAATACATATTTGCTTTTTAGATTAGTCTGGTAACTATTTTTGCGCAGAATTTGGTTTGTTCCCACGACAAAATCTTCCGGAGATACGACACGCGCATCCACATCTTGATCCATAACCGTGCGCAAACAACGGATAATCTCAAATAAATACCGCTTGTTCAGCATGGATTTGTAAAAGTCATTGTCTGTCTTGAGGATAAACACATTGTCCTGAAAGTCGAACGGTATAAGGGGTTTGACCCACGCGTTGAACACAACATCCGTAAATGAGTTTTCAAGCAGCGCCAGCGCTTCGTTCCAGTATTGATTTAGAGTTTCATGCATAAAAAAACCTCCTGAAAGATGGAAGAAAGTGAAAACAATCCACAAAATGTTCATAACTAAATAAAATCTGTGGAAAAATAAGGTGCTGTCCATCAAATATATCAATTTTAACTGTTCTTTGCAAGAGTTTTCCACATTTGTTAATAGTGGGAATAAATTTATTGAATTAATTAAAACCGCTTGACGTGGCGAAACTTATTGAATATAATTAACCCCGCAACAGCTTTCGGTTTTTTGTATAGAATCTTGTTTTCTATTTCTTAAATTTTGAATCCCAGAGGGAGGTGGTCGCTTGAAACGCACATATCAGCCCAAAAAGCGCCAAAGAAGCGTTGAGCATGGTTTTCGGAAAAGAATGAGCACGTCTGGTGGGCGAAAAGTTTTACTGCGCAGGCGCAGAAAGGGAAGAAAGGTCTTATCGGCATAGTTTCATGAGCAAGATTAAAAGTTTGAAAAAGAATCAATTCCGCGCCGTTTACAAAAACGGTAAATCGATTGCCGATAAACGATTGGTCGCGTATGTTCTGCAAAATGGTTCAAATGAGAATTTTCTGGGTATTTCCGTAAGCCGCAAAGTGGGTGGCAGTGTACAACGCAATAGATTAAAACGCCTTATTCGTGAGAGTTATCGCTCGTTTATGCAAGATATGATCCCGGGTTTTAATATTGCGTTCGTAGTCCGTACCACAGCAAGAGATTCTGCATTCGCCGAGATTCGATTGTCTGTTTTGAATTTGTTAGAGAGACACGCGTTATTCCATGGATTAAAATTAAATTTACAAACCTCGGAAGATCTTGTTTTAGACGAAGTTTCAGCAGAATCTCAAAATGGGAAAGAATGTTTTGCCGAGACTGCGGGCGACGCTAGTTCCGCTACCGGTGATTCGGGTGATATCAGTGTTTTTGCCTTGGCTATAATAAAATGCCTTAGGTTTTATAGACGAATTGTTTCACCGATTTTGCCTCCTGCCTGCCGATTTACTCCAACATGTTCGGAGTATACCTTAGAGGCGGTGCGACGATATGGAGCTGCTAAGGGAATTTTTATGGGTATAAAACGCGTGCTGCGTTGCAACCCGTTTTGTAAGGGCGGCTATGATCCTGTGCCCTAGCGCTGACATTCGGAAACACTTGTTAATAAATTAAAATTGCTTAATGCTAGTTGCCTTTGCTGATTTTGAGGGAGGAATCATTTTGATTCAAAAAGACCCAGGATATATAGTTGGACCCATAGCCCAGTTTATGGGGTGGATTATCGATTTTATATTTAACGTGGTGTATCCGTTTACCGAAAAGAATTCCCTGGGTATTTCTATTATTTTTTTGACCATTATCGTTCGATTCCTCATGCTACCATTAGCCTTCAAATCTCAAAAATCGATGATGGCTATGCAGAAACTTGCCCCTGAAATGGATAAGTTAAAGAAAAAATACGGCGATTCAAAAGATCCGGAAGTGCAAAAGAAGATGAATGTCGAAATGCAGGCGCTTTACGCGCGCAATAAGGTGAATCCGCTTTCGGGGTGTTTGCCTTTGCTTATTCAGATGCCTATCTTCTTCGGTCTCACTTACTTGATGAACCAATCGTTTTTGTATATTGGCAAGTTGCGGGACGTTTATGATAAACTTGCGGCCGCCATTTATGAAGTTCCGCATTGGTCGGGCATGTTTATGGAATTTTTGGGTTCGCACTTGCCCTCTAACTTAAAACCGCCTAAGGGTTCGTTTGATCTCGCTCCTATCGTGGATTCTGTTTCCGGTAGTTTAAATTTCTCAAATTTCATTAAGTATCTTAACCGGATAACCGTTTCAGAGTGGGACTTATTGTTTTACGGTAATCCCGCAAAACCGGATGTTTCTTCCATTACGGCACAGGCAAGTCCGCAGCTGTTAGAGAACATTCAGTCTTTGTACGCTCAAAAACAAAACATTGAGATGTTTTTTGGACTTAACATGCTGGATGTCGCCGGTTGGAGATGGCCGGGCGTATTAATACCCATCTTGACTGTTATTACAACCTTTTTGACTTCTTGGCTTAGCATGCAGCTTACCTCTAAGACCAATAAAGACCAGAGCGCCGTCATGCAACAGAGGGTTATGATGTTCGCGATGCCGCTGATGATGGGCTTCTTTACCATCAATTACCCTATCGGTGTTGGTATTTATTGGATTACCAGCAGTATTTTCCAAGTTGTGCAACAATATTTGATGAATCGGCAAGACGGTATTCGACTATCCGCTCCGAAGGAGGAGGGAAAAAATGGATAGTGTTGAAAGATCCGGCAAGACTGTTGAGATCGCTACCTTAGACGCGCTTAAAGCGTTGCGTGTTGATAGAGATGAGGCGGAAATCACTGTGCTGGACGCCGGGGCCAAGGGGATTTTGGGCTTCGGAAGCAGACCGGCGAAAGTGCTGGTTACTATTAAATTTGATCCTGAAAAAAAGGCGAAACAGTTCCTGCGAGAGGTTACAGCCGCAATGAATCTCCCGCTTACGGTAACTACAACGCTTAAAGATAAACAGTTGCTTATTAATTTGACGGGCGACGACATGGGAATTTTGATTGGGAAACGTGGTCAGACGTTGGATTCTTTACAATATCTGGTCAATTTGGTCGTTAATAAAGGCAAGGCACCTTATATCAGCGTTACCCTTGATACCGAAAATTATCGGCAGCGTCGCAAAGAGACTTTGGAGTCGCTGGCGGTTAATCTCGCGAAAAAAGTGAAGCAGACGCATAAGAACGTTGTTTTGGAGCCGATGAATCCTTACGAACGCAGGATTATTCATTCTGTTCTCCAAAACAATCGATTTGTGACGACATACAGCGAAGGCGACGAGCCGTTTCGTAATGTCGTCATAGAGCCTAAATAAAGAATGGTTGAAGTGGATACTATCGCGGCCGTATGTACACCTCCCGGTCAAGGCGGTATAGGAATAGTACGTGTTTCGGGTCCTAAGTCCAGGGCTATTGTTGATTCCATTTTTCGACCTAAGAATAGATCTAAAGCAAGGCCGTTTCTTTTACGATACGGGCATATAATTGACGGCGCAAACATTATTGACGAGGCTTTAGTTAGTGTTATGAGCGCGCCGCGTACTTATACAACGCAGGACATGGCGGAGTTTAACTGTCACGGCGGTTATGCCGTTTTACAACATGTGTTGAAGTTGACTCTTTATTATGGCGCGAGACTTGCCGAACCGGGTGAGTTTACTAAGTTAGCGTTTCTTAACGGTCGAATTGATTTAACCCAGGCCGAAGCCGTTATGGACATTATTAATGCCGAGACGGAGTATGGGTTATCCAGTGCCGCCAGTCAGTTGAGCGGTTGTTTTCGGGCAAAGATTGTTTTGTTACGGGATAAGATACTTTCGCTAAGAGCGGAAATAGAGGTCGCCATAGACTATCCGGATGACTATCCGGATGACTATCAGGATATTCATCCGGCAGAGTCTTATGATTCGGCGTTAAGTGAAATTATCGCTGAACTTGATCGTTATATTTCAAGCGCGGCTATAGGTGTTCCGTTGGCGCGCGGCTTGAAAACTGTTATACTGGGTAAGCCTAATGTGGGTAAGTCTTCGTTGCTTAACGCTCTCTTGGAACAGGACAGGGCCATT
>JAISRJ010000018.1 GCA_031273705.1 Clostridiales bacterium | reverse complement strand
CGACGCTCTTCCGATCTCTTTGGGACAATAATCAGGTTCCAATATATTATACGGACTGTTTAAGCGATAGAGCGCCGGATTTGCACCCTCGGCATATTCTATTGGTACATCTGCTGTTGTGCCTGCCCACGAGGATTCAAAACTGACTTTCCCTGCCGACTTCCATACATAATCTTTCATTACGTTTACGGTAGTTTTGTAATATCCGTGTGGAGATACTTTCAACGAATCGAAAGCAAACATAATAGGATAAGTGACTCCAAGCTCCAATTTCTCTAATGAGAAAGATATGGAAGCTTTACCGGAACCATCTTCAAATTTTACCGAAGCAGGAAGAGTAAAAAACTCTTCGTCGTAAGTTGCCGTAATCGGAATCTCCAAAGCGCCATTGGTATTTGCCCGTATGACGTCAATCGAACCAACGGTTGCGTCGGGTAAATATTCCACAGAACTTGTTTCCCACAAAAAACTTACACTTCCGTTTTCATTGTTATCTTCATATTGGGCGCCTGTATTTTCCGTATCACAAGCCGCAATTGAGAGTAAGAACAAACTGCATATTAGTCCTATATAAATATTAAATTTTTTCATATAACTCATATTTTTATTTATAATTAATTTATTTTGTATCACCTGTCGGATTTTGATCTTTATCAGGGTCTAAACTTGCATTACCGTCAAATTCAGACTGAGGAATGGTAAGTACCCATGCGTATGTTTCCGGGTCTTGCGTGTTTCGTCCCGGTATCAATGCAGAAGTGGGCCATCCCATTTCCGTAGTGCGTGTAAATCCCTGTTTCAGTCGTTTGATGTCGTAGATACGACCATATTCGCCCCATAATTCTATCCGGCGCTGTATCAGAATTTCTTCCAGTAAAGAGCGGGTTTCATCGGTGGTAAGAGCGCCTAAAGCGGTACCTGTTTTAGTTGTATTGTAGTTAGGATCGCGTTTAAGCATGTATTCCTTCAGTACATTTCGTGCGGCGTCCTCCTGTCCTCCCTGACGGCAGAGCGCTTCCGCTTCCGTCAGATACATTTCTTCCACGCGCATCCATATTTTATCGCCCAGTGCGGTAACAGGATCCGAGAATCGGAATTTGACCTGAATATGACTTGCAAATTCAAAAGGGTCTCCATTTGCTGCCGGCAGTGTTGTTGCTTCCGGTATCCACCATTGACGACGAATATCTGCGGCTCCCAATTTATTGTAAAGAGGAACACTGATACATTTTTGAGCGCTGGCGGCGTAATTCTGAGTGCCGGGGAACATGGAAAACGCGTCCATGTGATAGAGGAATGGTCCCCAACCGGGGGTTTGCGTGTCAATGATTTCAGCGCCCCACATCACATTTGGCAGTTTAGCGTTATTCATTCCTGAGGTTAAATCCGTTCCTTCTCCTATCCTGTGGCTTGAACGAGCAATCTTAGCGGCGGCGGCGGCTTCAGACCATTCATTAGTTGTTAAGCAGATGCGGGCTTTGATGCCGTTGGCTACGTAATAGCTGATATGCGTGCTGTGTTTTTGTGCAGCAGCATTTTTAAGTAATTCAACCGCTTTGTCGATATCGCTTCGGATTTGTGTATAAACCTCTGCAACCGTTGAACGCGGCGTGCCTTCTGTTCCGGCTACGCTTGGTTCCGTATAGATCGGTACGCAAGGTTCGCTTTCGTGTCCTTTGTATGTGCGCGCAAACATCATTGCCAGATAGTGATAACAATAGGCGCGGATAGCGTAAGCCTGTCCTATCACATAATTTACATCCTGTGAGTCGCCTTCCATGGTTTCTTCTGCTGCAATAATATAATTTGCATTCAAAATCAATTTGTAATAACCGTTCCATAAGTCATAAGAACGCCAAGCAGAGGAGGTATATCTTGATTTAACATTGTAAATACAGTCATACCAATACCATCCGCTACCTTGATCCTTCATCACCATGTCTTCGCCCATTACGTCTGCCATCAAATTCCATGCGCTTAATCCGTCGCACTGCTGCACATTACCCGTTGTTGACCAACCCTGTTCGTACATCATTCTGTAGATGCCGTTTAAAGGCACTAATGCGGAGTTGGCGGTAGTAAACATTCCGTCGCCCGACATTTTGGTAGTTGGCTTTGTTTCCAGAAAGTCTTCGCTACAACTTGTAGCAAAAACCACTGTTATGCATACAATAAATATATGTATTAAATTTTTTTTCATGTCTTCTTAATTTAAAATTATAATTAAAAGTGAATATCAATGCCTATAGAAATTGTTTTTGACGGACTATAGGTATAATCCGTACTTCCCGAGAAATTAAACTGCGGATCCATTCCTGTTAAATGCGAAAACAGCAAAAAGTTATCGAATGTGGTAAAGATTCGCAATGAACTTATATCAATTTTTTTCAATAATTTCTGAGGGATCGTATATCCCAGCGTAATATTTTTGATTGCAAAATAAGACGCATCAATTAAAGAGCGGTCGTTTGTTGCATACGCAGGGTTTTGCACAACTCGCGGCACATCGGTTATATCTCCGGGTTTTTGCCAGCGGCGCAGCTGATGTTTATGCCATGTGTCGCCGTTATACATAGTATTCATGGCGCCGTTATATAAGGATTCGTATATTTTGCCTCCTATCGAATAGGTTGTCAAAACAGAGAGATCCAGACCTTTATAAGAGATTTCAGCGCCAATGCTTCCGTACAGTTTCGGGATACGGCTGCCTAAATAGTATTTGGAATTTGCTGCTTTCTGGTAATCGTCGGAAATATATTCTTTTGTAATATTACCGTCATCGTCTTTGTCGTACACCCAATACAACTGCGCTCCGGTTGCAGGGTCAACACCCGCCGATTTAGACATATAGTAGGTATAAATTTCTTTCCCTACTTCTATAACGCGGATGCCGGAGGTTATAACATCGCTGTCTTCGGTCAATCGCGTTACTTTATTGTTCACCTTGGCGGCTGTAAAATTCAAACGCAATTTCAAATCGGCG
>JAISRJ010000037.1 GCA_031273705.1 Clostridiales bacterium | reverse complement strand
ACTTCTAATTATCAAAAATTATATGAAAATGAATCAATGATAATTTCAAGCAACTATTTGGGTGTTAATTTATTACGGCTGATGGGGTTTGACGGGATTGATCCCTTTGTGGATTATGTAAATGATCTCTCGCGGGATTACCCCGTCATATTTGAAAACACATATTTGGCAGAAAAGACAGAAAACGGCGAACTAACGCAATCTGAAACTTCGGCTGAAATAAATTTTTATAAGAGTTGGGAGTACTACAGGATTTTTAACTAAGTGATTAGTGAATAAGAAACGGAGGAACTTGTGTGAAGATTGCTTTTTCTACATTGGCGTGTCCGGACTGGAATTTTAACGAGATATGTTCGGCGGCGAAAGATTTTGGGTTTGATGGAATTGAAATCCGCGGTTTGGGCGAGGATATTTTTACAGTGCGCAGCCGACCATTTTCGGAAGTGGAACTGCCGGAAACAATTCGCCGGCTGAATTCAATGCGCTTGACCATTCAATGCTTTTCATCCGCCCACGCCCTTAAATACGAAAAAAACAGAACCCTTAACATCCGTGAAATAACCGAGTATATTCAGCTGGCGGCAAAGATAGGCGCTCCGTATGTACGTGTGCTTGCGGATGAAAAGATGTTTGCCGAAGGTGAAGTAGACGACGATTTAGTTATAAGCCAGCTAAAAGAACTTGCTCCCGTTGCTTCGCAAAACAATATAACCATGTTGATAGAAACCAACGGTGTTTACGCGGACACGTCACGCCTGCGCCGCTTACTGGACTCTTGTGTAAGCGACGCCGTAGCCGCCCTGTGGGATATGCACCATCCGTACAGATTTTTTAATGAAACGCCCGAGGACACAGTAAAGAATTTAGGTTCATATATTAAACACGTTCATGTAAAAGATTCCGTTATGCAAGACGGCGTGATAAAATATAAATTAATGGGCGACGGGGATATTCCGTTTGCCAGGATGTTTCGCGCTTTGGATTCCATCAACTACACCGGAATGATCGCGCTGGAATGGACAAAACGCTATACGCCCGATCTTGACGACGGCGGCGTTGTTATTCCGCAGTTCGCTCATTTTATGAGTGATTTTTTGGGCAAGAGTACTCGGCGCGGCAGTCAATTATTGGATAATAAATCCAGTACGGGGAAATACATATGGGAAAAAGAAACTTTGATAGACCTGACATTTCCCCAACTCCTCGACCGAGTGGTGGAGGAATTCCCTGATCAATACGCTTTTCGTTATACAACTTTAGACTATACACGAACTTACGCGGAATTTGCGCGGGATGTGGACGAATTTGCCCGCGCTTTGATTTCTCTGGGGGTTCGGCGAGGGGATCAAGTCGCCATATGGGCTACGAATGTTCCCGCATGGTTTATTACGTTTTGGGCTACTACCAAAATCGGAGCGGTGCTGGTGACTGTCAATACCGCATATAAAATTCATGAGGCGGAATACCTGCTTCGCCAGTCCGACACACATACCCTTGTCATGACAGACGGATATCGGGATTCGGATTATGTAGCCATAATAAACGAACTCTGCCCCGAACTGGCCGGTCACACACCAGGCGAACCGCTTCACGCAAAGCGTCTTTCCCGTCTGCGTCATGTTATTACAGTCGATTCTAAACAGCCTGGCTGCCTTACTTGGCCGGATACTCTGGAGCTGGCCGCGCAAACTCGTATAGAGTCGGTATATCAGCGAATGGCCGGTATCAACCGACATGATGTGTGCAATATGCAGTATACGTCGGGCACGACCGGTTTTCCAAAAGGAGTAATGCTGACCCATTATAATGTGGTAAACAACGGAAAGAATATCGGCGATCGAATGGATTTTTCCACAGCGGACAGACTGATGATTCACGTCCCCATGTTCCATTGCTTTGGAATGGTGCTGGCTATGACCGCCGCTGTGACTCACGGGGTTACTATGTGCCCTATCCCGGCGTTTTCTACCAAGCTGTCCCTCGACTGTATAAATAAAGAAAAGATCACTGCCTTTCATGGTGTGCCGACTATGTTTATAGCTATGTTAGAGCACGCGGATTTTCCTAAAACCGACTTTTCACACATGCGTACAGGTATTATGGCGGGCAGTCCCTGCCCGGTAAAGGTTATGCGGGATGTTGTGGAGAAAATGCGCATGACAGAAATTACCAGTGTATTTGGCCAGACGGAATCCTCCCCGGGTTGCACTATGTCCAGCGCGGACGATACTATAGAAGTTAAAGTAAATACGGTCGGTCACGCTTTACCCGGCATAGAATGTAAAGTTGTGGACCCTGTAACAGGAGCGGATTTACCGGATAACACCGACGGAGAATTCGTAGCGCGCGGATATAACATAATGAAGGGATATTATAAAATGCCGGCGGCGACAGAAAACGTAATTGACGCTGATGGTTGGCTGCATACCGGAGATCTTGCCCGCCGGCTGCCGGACGGCAATTACAAAATCACCGGCAGAATGAAAGACATGATAATACGCGGGGGAGAAAATATTTATCCCAAGGAAATAGAGGATTTTATCTATACCCATCCGCAAGTGAAGGACGTTCAAATTATAGGCGTGCCCGATCGTCATTACGGAGAAGCCATTATGGCGTGGGTGATTACAAAAGACGGCGAGGCGTTGACAGAAGACGGGGTAAAGGAATATGTACGCGCTCATATGGCTAAACATAAGACTCCCAGATATGTGCGATTTGTTTCCGAGTTTCCCATGAACGCTGCGGGCAAGATTCTAAAGTATAAGATGGTGGAAGAATCCATAGAGCTTCTGGGCTTGCAAGCCGAAAGCAAGATCGAAACTTTGTAGTGTCGAAAATTCCCATTTTTGGAAGGGTGGCGCGCGGCTTAGGTGGTAAAATATCCCAAACAATTGTTGTCACCCGGCCATTGGGGTGCCCTTCCAAGAAGAATTTGCGGAATTTATCAATTTTCAATCAATGATATTTGTTTATTAATACTTGACATTTTACAAAACAATGTTATAATTATTTTATATTCGCGTTATTAACGCGAAATATTACATATAAAGGGGTATAATACATGAAAAAAATTGTTCCATTTTTACTTGCGGGGTGTATAATGCTTTCTATGGCCGCTTGTTCCGGCGAGGCGTCAGTCGCCGGCGGCGGTGGCGGCGGAGATAAAATCGGCGTATCCATGCCCACGCAAAGTTTACAACGTTGGAATCAAGATGGCTCTAACATGAAAACTCTGCTTGAATCAGCAGGTTATACAGTAGATTTACAGTATGCGGGCGACAATGATATCCCCACACAAGTCTCTCAAATCGAAAACATGATCTCCGGCGGTTGTAAAGTTCTGGTAATAGCCGCTATAAACGACAGTTCTTTGACGACAGTGCTGGAAGGCGCTAAATCGAATAATATCCCTGTAATCGCTTATGACCGCTTGATTATGAACAGCGACGCCGTTACATACTACGCGACGTTTGATAACTGGAAAGTCGGTTCAATTCAAGCTCAATACATAGAAACAGCTTTGGATCTTAAGAACGCCGCGGGTCCATTTAATATTGAGATATTTACGGGCTCACCGGACGACAATAATGTTAATTACTTCTTTGGCGGAGCAATGGAAGTTCTTCAGCCATATATTGATGAAGGCAAGTTGGTTATACAATCCGGTCAAACCGCCAAAGATCAATGTACGACTCAAAATTGGAGCACAGAGGAAAGTCAGAAGCGTATGGAGAACCTTATTGCTTCCAACAACTATTCTCCGTCCGGCACAAATCTTGACGCTGTATTATCCTCCAACGACTCCGTCGCTAACGGCGTTACAAACGCCTTGGTAGCCGCTGGCTATACAAAAGACAACTTCCCTATACTTACAGGGCAGGACTGCGACAAACCATCCGTTAAAAATATGATTGCCGGTTTGCAAAGTATGTCCGTTTTCAAAGATACCAGAACTTTGGCGGAACAGGTTGTTAAGATGTGCGACGCTATTTTGAAAGGCTCAGAACCTGAAATTAACGACACAGAAACGTATGACAACGGCACCGGCATAATTCCATCTTACCTGTGCGATCCGGTTTCCGGCACAGTCGATAATTATAAAGAACTGCTGATCGACAGCGGATATTACACGGAAGAGGATCTACAATAACCTTACTTAGATTATATTGTAGAGTTTAAGTCACTATTCAGGTGCGGGGTTTTATACTCCGCGCCTGTCTTATATTGGAGGTGCGGGCTTGAGCAAGGTATTGCTGGAAATGAAAAATATTACCAAGCTTTTTCCGGGCGTTAAGGCTTTGGACAATGTAAATCTAAGTGTGATCGAAGGGGAAATTCACGCGTTATGCGGCGAAAACGGAGCGGGCAAATCGACGCTTATGAATGTACTTAGCGGTATTTATCCCTACGGCTCATATGAAGGGCAGATCATTTACGAAGGTCAGGAATGCCGCTTTGGCGGAATTCGCGACAGCACGGCGAAGGGCATTGTTATTATTCACCAAGAACTGGCGCTGGTTCCTTATATGACTATCGGCGAGAATATGTTTTTGGGTAATGAGCGCGGGTCTAAGCGGAGAATAAATTGGAATGAAACATACCAACGCGCTGACGAATTTCTATCGATTGTCGGCTTAAAAGAGTCGTCCCACACATTAGTTAAAGACATAAGCGTCGGCAAGCAGCAGCTTGTTGAGATAGCAAAAGCATTGGCAAAAGATGTTCGGCTGTTAATCCTCGACGAACCAACGGCATCTCTTAATGAGGACGACTCACAAAATCTGCTTAGACTCCTATTGGAATTTAAGACCAAAGGCATGACCTCTATAATTATATCCCACAAGCTGAACGAATTGTCTCAAGTAGCTGATAAAATAACCATAATTCGCGACGGGGCTACTATCGAGACATTATCAAAAGAAGTAGAAGCCTTTACAGAAGCGCGTATTATAAAAGGCATGGTAGGGCGCGAGCTAAGCGACCGTTTTCCAAAAAGGGAGAGTAAATTCGGCCCGGTTGCTCTTCAGGTTAAAAACTGGACGGTATACCATCCATTATATGAAGGCAGAAAGGTCTGCAACAAAATTGATTTTAACGTGCGCAAAGGTGAGGTCGTCGGCATTAGCGGACTGATGGGCGCGGGTCGAACCGAACTTGCCATGAGTATTTTTGGAAAGAGTTACGGCACGAACATATCCGGGGAATTATACATAAATGATACGAAACATGAGTTAAACAGCGTTAAAAGTGCTATTCACTCTAAGTTAGCGTATGTTTCGGAGGATCGAAAGGGTAACGGTTTAATTCTTTCCAACCCCATTAAATACAACACTACCTTGGCCAGTCTGGATAAGGTTAGCAAGTATGGCCGCATTGATAAAGATCAAGAGACGAATGTGGCCGAGGAATATAAGAAAAAATTAAACACAAAATGCTCAAGCGTAGATCAGCATGTGGGTAATCTATCCGGCGGCAATCAACAAAAGGTACTGTTAAGTAAATGGATGTTCGCGGAACCGGATATCTTGATTATGGATGAGCCGACCCGCGGAATCGACGTCGGGGCGAAATACGAAATTTATACTATCATTAACGATTTAGTAGCCAACAATAAGGCCGTAATTATTATTTCTTCCGAAATGCCCGAAGTGTTGGGCATGTGCGATCGGATTTATGTAATGAACGAAGGTCGAATTATAGAAGAGTTTACTCAATCGGAAGCAAGCCAGGAGAAGATCATGGCAAGTATACTTCAATCATCGATTCAATCAGATAAGGGGGGCGATAAGGTTGGATAAAGCTAAGGAAATGCTGCGCAAGAATACTATGTTGCTCGCGCTTATTGTTATAATGTTATTTTTCCAGACCATGATTCTGGCGCTGGGTAAAGGTTCGCTGTTTTCGCCTAGTAACGTTACGAATCTGTTCAGTCAAAACGCGTATGTTGTAATCTTGGCGACCGGTATGCTGCTTTGCATACTGACAGGCGGTAATATAGATCTTTCTATCGGCAGCATTGTGGCGCTGGTGGGCGCGCTGGCGGGCACGTTAATTGTTAATATGAAAGTGAATATTTATCTTTCTATAATACTATGCTTATTGGCGGGAGTACTGCTGGGGGCTTGGCAGGCTTATTGGATCGCGTATAAGCGCATACCGGCGTTTATCGTTACTCTGGCGGGTATGCTGACCTTTCGCGGTGTTGCCCTTATTCTGCTTCAAGGGCTTACAATATCGCCGTTTCCCGAAGAATATACTAAGTATTTTAATGGGTACATCGCAAGTGGGAGCGGACAATTAGTTGTTTCGGTTATAATCGGTATCATTATATGCGCGATTTTGATTGGGGTACAGGTAATTTCCCGCAGGAATAAAATAAAAAAAGGCGTCGCTGTGGAATCGCTGTTCTTTATGATTGTAAAACTATTCCTGCTGTGCGATGTAGTTTTGATAATTTTAGCATTGCTGGGCCAAGATAAAGGTATCCCGGTTATTTTGATTCTGCTGACCGCCGTTGTGTTGGTATACAATTATTTTACATCAAATACCGTGCCCGGTCGGCATCTGTACGCAATGGGCGGTAATGAAAAGGCGGCGAGCCTTTCCGGTATCGACACGAACAAGACTTTATTTTTCGCGTACACTAACATGGGGTTCTTAGCGGCTGTGGCGGCGTTGGTCTGCGTATCGCGCTTTAACTCGGCCGCGCCTACGGCGGGTACCAACTATGAAATGGATGCTATCGGAGCTTGTTACATAGGCGGCGCGTCGGCGTACGGCGGTGTCGGAACGGTAGGCGGGGCGATTATAGGCGCCGCGTTTATGGGTATTTTAAATAACGGCATGTCAATATTGGGGGTAGACGCGAACTGGCAGAGGGCCGTTAAAGGTTTGGTATTGCTGGCGGCGGTTATCTTTGATGTTATAAGTAAGAAAAGGAAGTCCTGAAGATAAAACTGGACTCGGAGGCAGTAATTGTAACACTGCCTCCGGGGGCCTTTGGAAAAAATTATAGAGATGGAATTTTTCAAAATCCAAGGGCGGAGATTATAAGCTTTACATTTGCTTCATAGTTGGGAATAGCAGTACATCACGGATGGAATAGTTATTTGTCAATAGCATAATCAAGCGATCCAGCCCTATACCCATTCCGCCGGTCGGGGGCATACCATATTCCAGAGAGAGAAGGAAGTCCTCGTCAATATGGTTGGCTTCCAAGTCGCCCGCCGCCAGCATCTTTTCTTGATGTTCAAAGCGTCGGCGCTGATCTATGGGGTCGTTTAATTCGGAATAGGCGTTCGCGAATTCCCTTCCCGCGATGTATAGTTCAAAACGCTCTGTGTAGTCGGGGTTAGAAGGTTTGCGTTTCGTCAGCGGTGAGATTTCTATCGGGTGATCGGTTAAGAACGTCGGTTGAATGAGTTGACCTTCCGCGAACTTCTCAAAAAAGAGATTTAGAATATCACCCTTTTGATGGCGTTGACTAAACTCCACGTGATGTTCTTTTGCTAAAACCCGCGCTTCGTCAAGGGTTTGTATGGTGGAGAAATCCACACCGGAGTAATTCTTCACTGCTTCTACCATTGTAATGCGGAAGAATGGCCGGGAAAGATCCAATTCCAACTCTCCGTATTTTATTATATGGCCACCGGTAACAACTTGAGCCAACTCGCGGAACATGGTCTCGACCAGTTCCATCATGCCCTCATAGTCCGTGTAAGCCTGGTATAATTCCAGCAGAGTAAATTCTGGGTTGTGGTCTATGTCCATACCCTCGTTTCGGAACACTCGACCCAACTCGTACACGCGTTCCAGCCCGCCGACAATCAGCCGCTTAAGAGGCAATTCGAGAGAGATGCGCAAAAACATTTCCATATCCAAAGTATTGTGCTTTGTAACAAACGGACGTGCGGCGGCTCCACCCGCGATAGTTTGTAGTACGGGGGTTTCCGCTTCCAAAAAGCCGCGATCGTCTAAGAATTTTCTTATAGTCTTTATTATTAGGCTACGTTTAATAAATGACTCTTTTACTTCCGGATTAACGATTAAATCCAAATAGCGTTGACGGTAACGAAGTTCCTGGTCACGTAACCCATGAAATTTTTCCGGGAGGATCTGCAAACTCTTTGAAAGCAGAATTATTTTGTCGGCCCTTACAGATATTTCACCCTTATGGGTTTTAAAAACCTCGCCGCGTACACCTAAAATATCCCCAATATCAAAGTGTTTAAAAGCGGCGTAGGGTTCCTCGCCGACCAAATCTCTCTTTACATATATTTGAATGCGTCCATCCCTGTCCTGTACGTCGCAGAAAGAAGCTTTGCCCATCAGCCGGCGAGACATTAACCGCCCGGCGACATTTACAGCTTTGCCTTCCATAGATGTAAAATTATTGTGTATGTCTATACTGTG
>JAISRJ010000010.1 GCA_031273705.1 Clostridiales bacterium | reverse complement strand
TCGGATTACGCCAAAAACGCGATACAGGTCTTGAACAAGCTCGGTATCATAAACGGCGTAGGCGCGGGCGCGATTGACCCGCAGGGAAAGGCGACGCGGGCGCAGGTCGCGGCTATGCTACACAGATTTGCGGAAGCGGTGCACTAAGGCAGACAAACAATTCAGCGGCATAAGGAACTCCGAAGCGGCAACAACAAGCCGTTTCGGAGTTTTTTTATGCGCCTTTTATGCGCCTTATTGGCGCTGAATCATTTTCTTGCAAATTACATAATTCTGTAGTATTATGTTGTTGACGATTGCACCTTGACAACTGTATATTCGGCGGGTTTCGGAGAGAAAAGACAAACGCGATAACCAAGCAGTCATCCTTCTCTGTAGAAAATATACAAAGTATAAATGTGCCGTCATTCGGAAAACCGTGGGACACACGGGGTTAGCTCGTGGATGTCTTGCGCCGTTAGGCGCATAGCGCGAGAAGCCCCCCGCTTCAAGTACCAACGGCACTAAGCGGCGGGAGTATGTCACTTTCTATTGAAATTGCCATAAGCTTTTACTTTACCGCTCCTGCCGCCACGCCCTTTATAATGTACTTTTGGGCGCATAGATAAAAGATAATTACAGGAATTATCGTAAGTGTCAAACCTGCCATAGCCAGATTCCATTGTATCGTAAACTGACCGAAAAACGAAGCCGTCGAAAGCGGAATAGTGCGATTTATTTTACTGGTCAAAGTTAACGAGGGCAGTAAATAATCATTCCAAATCCAAATAACATCCAAAATAATTACGGTCATTGTGGTCGGTTTTAAAATTGGGAATACTATTCTCCAAAATATGCCAAAGGTAGTACAACCGTCAATCGCGGCGGCTTCCTCCAGAGATTTTGGTATAGACTTTATAAAACCATGATATAAAAATACAGCTAAACTTGCTCCAAAACCTATGTACATATAAATCAGTCCGCCTATAGTGTCGGTCATTGGTAGCCGTAAAGCGTTCTTTATCCACCCCATCTCTTGCATAAGGGGCATCATTAGGGTTTGAAAGGGTATAAGCATTGTCGCCACAAAAATCATAAAAATAGAATCGCTTAATTTACCTGTTCTCCTAACCAACATCCAGGCTGTCATGGAGGACAAAGCAACAATAAAGACTATGGAACCCAGCGTTACAAACAGCGAGTTTTTAAGCGCGCTAAGAAATACCATTTTTTCCATTGCCGTAATATAATACTCCAAAGAAAAGCTGCCCGGCAGAGATACTATACTCTCATAGAGTTCGGATCGATTTTTAAAAGAATTTGTAAATACAATATAGATCGGAAAAAGATACAACACACATACGGTCAACAGTATCGTATATGTAACGCCTTTTTTTATCGATGCGACAGGTCCCCCGCTTGTAATCGAAGCGAATTTTGCTTTAAAACGGCGTTTAAAACGCTTAATGCGCCGCTTTAAAGTACGACGCGGCCGCCGTTTACGCGAACGATGATTGCCCGCGCTGCGCGGTCGTTTATTAGGCGCCAGCGAAACTTGTTCCTTCATTGCATCTCCACCTCTCTTTTCTTGGTGAATACAACCTGCGCAAGTGTAAAGCAGGCAACCGCGATAAAGAAAAACAAAGCTTTCGCTTGCCCGTAACCATAGTTATTTAAAGAAAAGATTTCATTATATATGTTAAGCGCGAACATTTCTGAGGAATTATAGGGTCCGCCGCCGGTCAACGATAAATTTACGTCGAAGATCTTAAAACAATTTGACATAGTTAAGAACAAACAGACAGTAAAGGACTGCATTATAAGAGGAAATTTTATTTTAAAAAGCTTTATCCAAAAACCGGCGCCATCTACTTCGGCGGCCTCTATTACTTCTTCGGGAATAGTCTGAATTCCGGTGATATATATGATCATTACATAGCCCGCCATTTGCCAGGTTGTGACCACAACCATCGCAAGCACCGCAAAATCAGGATCCAGCAACCAATTAAAAAAAACGGACGTCAATCCGGTGGTCTCTCCGATAGACTTAAAAGCATCCCCAAGAATGAATTTCCAAATATAACCTAAAATCAAGCCGCCAATAAGATATGGCATAAAAAGCATGGTTCTGGCCGCGTTACGGACGCGCGTGTTTATATTGCCGGTTACGAACAAGGCAAAAATCAACGCCAGAATATTTATTGTTATGATTGTAAGCAATGTAAATTTTAAAGTATGTATGGCGGAAGATAAAAATCTTTCATCGTTTATGAGTGAGATATAATTATTTATTCCGGTAATAGTCTTAGGGTTAAGCGGCAGACCATCCCATGTCACAAAAGAATAGCCGATTCCAAGACAAAACGGAACGAGCACAACAGTAGTAAATATAAAAAATAGCGGGAAAACAAATAAAAAATACCATCTGGAATTAAGCGATCGTCGCATCTTAACCTCCCCGGCTGTGGCCGCCCCTCCAAATGGAGGGGAACAATATTAGCTCGCGGTCGCGACCGCCCATGCCTCGTCTAACTCTAATAGAAACGCTTCGGCAGTCATATCCGTAGTAAAGAATTTTTGAGCCACAGGAACTAAATGTACATCCACTACGCCGGCCGGATATAGATTAGTCGCCCAAGGCAGTGTTTTACCTTCCGCGGCATAGCGTGACACCTCGGCGGACAGCGGATCAAGACTGGTGCTCTCCATACCTTTTACAACAGGAATAAAGCCAAACTCCTCGGTAACATATCTCTTCCCCGTCTCACTGGTATACAGCCAGGTAAGAAAATCTTTACCGGCTTTAATCTCAGACTCCGAAACCTGATTGTTAATCGACCACACCGTCGGCACGCTTACTGCCAACTTGTCATTACCGCTTATCGGAAAAGGCATTAAACCCATTTCAAAATCTACATCGTAATCCGCAAACATGCTGTAAGACCAGTTGCCTTGGTGAATGGAAGCAGTCTTGCCAGTTGCGAAGTCCCCACATTCTTTATCATAATTTACCTCTAAAGGATTATATGAATTATCTCGTATAGCTTCGTAGAATTTAGCAAACTCCTGAAATTCCGGTGTCTCCGCCATTTTGACCTCGCCTTTAGCAAGCTTTTCCATATAACCTTCCATATCGCTCATAACAGCGAAAGGGTGATTCAAAATGTGTCCAATCAAAAAATAACTTTCCTGTGACAGCCCGAACCCATATAGATTGGAGTCTTTAAAATCTTTTAACATTTTTACAAAGCTGTCATAGTCTGTTATAGCAGAAGGATCAATCAAATTTTTGTTATACACTATGCCGAAACCTTCGACCGTATAAGGTACTCCTACAATTTTACCGTCAACTTCTGTCGCCATGCCGTCGGCAATATCACCGGCAAAAGACAAATCCGATAAATCCGCCAGATAATTGGATAATTGAGTGATTTCCGCGCCCGGACTCAACGAAAAAATCGTAGGGCCTTGATTATTCGCGAGTTCCGATTTTAATCGTTGAAAATAGTCGTCTCCACTTGTACCATGCACCTCTACTTCAACGGCTGTTTCATCTTGGTAAGATTTTGCCGCGGCTTCAAGTTGATCGATAATCTCCACCTTTGACTGAAAAACTACGATCTTTTTTGCCACGTCACCACCGGATGATTCTGAAGTCGCGTTTCCTGTGTCAGATGCTGCCGAACAACCGACAAGTAATTGTGCTGCAACCAAACCTGTGATAAATAGTTTACCTAACTTCATATTCTTGCCCCCCTATGTATTGGACATAATGTAAATTGATTTATAATTATTATATTTTGAATTCATAAATGTGTCAACAATTTTTTCTATGGAAAATATTTTTGAGCAAAGCAACTGAAAGATATACATAATTTTGTAAATAAATTAGCAAAATCAAATGAAATAAAATAAAATGTTTTAGTAAAACGCCTCTATAGAATTTACTTAACTGATTTTCGCCATTTAATGGTCGCCATTATTTTAAGAGTCTCCACATTTCCCTTTCCCTGAATGTTCTCAATAAGGTGCCTAGCGGCAAGATAACCCAATTCAAAGTTAGGAATAGCAACGGTGGTCAACCCCAGTGTTCTGGATAATTCACAATCGTCAAATCCCGTTATAGCAATGTCTTCCGGTATTCTATAACCCATATCCCTAAAACATTTCATAGCCCCTATAGCCATATTGTCATTTGCGCAAACTAAAACCTCGGGTTTTTCGCTTGCCAGCATAATAATCTTCGCGGCTTTATAACCGCTTCCTTCTCTATAATCCCCAGAAAAATAGTTTTTTCTTTGGAAAGTGATGTTATTTCTTTCCAGCACATCTATAAATGCTGAATAACGCTCTATATTATCATCTGTTTTCTCCGGACCGCCCAAGAAAGCAAATTTTTTATAGTCTCGCTCAATCAAGCCTTGCAGTAATTGGCTCATAGGCTCATAATTATTTACTATCACGCTCTTAATGCATGGATTATCAAGAGAACGATCCAGCACTACTATCGGGTATTGCTCGCGCGCAATGCGAAACAGCGTTTCGTTATTCATTCTTAAATCCAAAATAATAGCACCGTCAGTCATACTGTTGCGCATGTACTTTTCACAGGATTTAGATGTGCAAATTATTAGGTCATAATCATTGGAAGAGGCATAATCATTTATCCCTTCGACGATTTTTAGATAGAAACTTCTGTCAAAATCACTGAAATTAAAGAGGATCGCTTTACTTTCCGCAGGCTTAATGGGGGCGTTATTTGGGAAATAATTCATCTCTTGACATAGATTAAGGATCCTTTCTTTAACCGGGTCGCTTACATTTGACTTTCCGTTTAACACATTTGACACAGTAGATTTTGATACACCGGCTGCTAACGCAATGTCCTTTATTCCGATTTTCAACAGATATCACCTCCGTTCAATATATTTCCATCCTATAATACACCTATTTTAATAAAAATTAAATAGTTTATATAAAGTTATTTTTAACAAAAAAATGCCGGGAAACATATCCCGACATTATGTATTCGATTATCCTAATTTCTCTTCCAGTATATTCCGTAATGAACTGCAGCTGCAGCAATGTGCCTGAACCAGCTCTATCTCTTTGCGAAAGGCTTGCTTTTTCGCAATCGCAGCCATTTTATGCGAAACGAGATTGGTAAACAGAATTATTAAATCCGGCGCGCCAATCATACATCCAAGATTTCCATTGGGCTGAGTGTAGACTTTTGCCTTACAGTTGTATTCTTTGCAAATATCTTTATATTGACAGTGCATTCGATCATGTCCGCCGATAATTACCACACACAAAATAATAACCCCTTCCAAACGCCAAAAGTTAGTAACCACTAACTCATTATAATAAACCCATCTTAATTAGTCAAGGTACATTAATTAAGTATGTGCATTAATTAAGTAAGAGGTGTCAAAATAGTGGCTAAAAATGGTTCATATTATCAGGATTAATGTTTGAAGCGCTTTTGCATGGCAGCCGCTTTCAGCTTTGCCGAAGGCGGCTGCTCTCCTTTGACAGCTGCTAATTTATGTATTTTTCAGATCGGCAAAGGATTCTGCCGGTAACTTACCTTTTATTATAGTACAACGTTCCCGGTTCGGGAGGGGTTTGGTCGAAGCCGAACAACTCCGATACAGTTACCAAGGCATATCCATCCGATATAAGCTGTGGTATAACCCTCTCCATTGCCTGACCTGTGGTGGCGTATATGTCATGACACAAAACTACGGCCCCATCTTTTGCCCCGCTCATAACCGCGTCGTACACTGAGTTCGCGTTTCGTGTTTTCCAATCCGAGGTGTCAACCGACCAGTTGATTAACGACAGCCCTAAACCTGCCGAAACTTCTTTTACAAAAGCGTTCGCCGATCCATACGGCGGTCTGTAAAGTTTGGGATAATAGCCGACCGTATTAAAAATCGCGTCGTTAGTGTTTACAAGCTGTTCTTTTATTTCGGCTTCACTCAGCTTGGAAAACTCTTTGTGATTCCAAGAATGCCCTATAATTTCACTGCCCTGTTCCGCGACAGCGTTCATTATGTCCCGATATGTACTAATCCTGCTACCAACAACACAGAAAGTCGCTTTTGCGCTGTTGGCATCCAATAGTTCTAATATATGTGGTGTTACTTCACTTGGTCCATCGTCAAAGGTCAAAGCAATTTTTTTCCTGCCGTCGTCCGCTGAGGTCGGCTGTGACGCCGTTGCGGGTGGCGTACCGGGTAAATCGGGAATTGAACCGGGCGGATGTTCTTCAGTCGCCGTAATCGGTGATGTGGGTGTAATTGTAGGTATATCGGAAGTCGAATCCGGAGGTGTAAAGGTTGTTGGTATTTCTGCCGGCGAAAGATCTTCCGATGGAGGATCAGTCGGAGGACTGCCCACTTGTATATTTATATCATCTAGATACGCTCTGACACGCTCTCCTAAGCTGTTAATCCACTGAAGTTGCATCTGGCGCGCGGTGATTTCATCCACTACAAAACTATCGGCCGCAATATTCGCGCTTCCCGACGGCTGCTCGTCGGACAATTTTTCGACCGACGCGACCGTGGATATTTTTTCTAGTAAATAAGAGTCGCCCAATTCAGCCAAACTTAAGTGAACTCGCTGATAACCTAAATATGCCGGTACAGCCTGACCCCGTTCCAAAAAAACATCTATTCCGTCGTCGGTCAAAATCATATGAGCCAACCAAGACGAATCCGTATTTTTTAGATCAATATCAACTTGAGTTTTTTCTGTCACTTTCTGCGCAACTAAACTAATCACGTAATTTGCCATAGACGGATCAATTATATCTGTATTATCCAACAGTTCCTTTTTATCTAAATCCACATTAAAAGTTTTAAAAAATTCCGTCGGATGCGCCAAATATGAAGCGGAGTAAAAACCAATTTCTTCTATGCCCAGGTACATATTGCCTATATTGTGCGTATTATATTGTACATTTATTTCTAATACCAGCATTTCTGACGCACCGGCGGCGCCGCGGCTATCATTCAATTCCTTAACGCCTTTATCATACACATTTGTCGCCCATTCGGAAATTACTTTATCAATAGAATCAATACCTATGACTGGATATGAAATATAAACGTTAATTGATTCACTATTATCGAGTATTGTATGCGGTTCGCCATATTTTTCGGCCTTGACTGAAATTGCCGCGACTTCAACAGCGTCGATTTCTTCGGATTTCTCGTTTTCCAGTAAGTTCGGAGTGGGTTCATTATTCGCTAAAACTACCGCGTTATCTGTGAAATTAATTCTAGACACGACAGCAACTGTTGTTACGCCGAGAATAACTATGCCAAGTATCAGCGCGAATAAGATTTTGATGTGTTTATTGCTTTTAGGATTCATACGACCCTCCCGACTTACATTATTTTTATAATTATCCAACATCTACCAAAATTGTTTGACCAGATTCATTATATTACATCTGATTACGGCGGTCAAATCTTTTGTCTCTTTAACAATAAAACTAATTATATCTATTTTTAGACAAAATATACATATTCGCGTGTAGCTCGGCATAACAAAAAAAGAGAGGATAATGCCCTCTCAATTTCTGACGCCCCGAAACAATTATTTTAAAACTCGGTGTATTAATATTATGCCATACGGCTTATTTCCCGTTTCAGACGACCGATGATTTTTTTCTCTAACCGAGATATGTAAGATTGCGATATTCCCAGCAAATCCGCGACTTCCTTCTGTGTTTTTTCTTCTCCGCCTGTTTTAAGTCCAAAACGTAGCTCGACTATCCGCTTTTCACGTTTTGTAAGTTTGTTAAGCGCCTTGTTCAGCAATTCACGATCTACTTCGTCTTCTAAATCTCGCGAAATAATGTCAACTTCCGTGCCCAAAATGTCGGAAAGTAAAAGTTCATTGCCCTCCCAATCGACATTAAGGGGTTCGTCTATAGAAACTTCAGATTTTGTGCGGGTATTGCGGCGCAGATACATAAGAATTTCATTTTCTATGCACCGAGACGCGTAAGTAGCCAATTTTATGCGTTTATCCGTTCGGAAAGTGTTAATCGCCTTTATCAAGCCTATAGTACCGATAGAAATTAAATCCTCGACATTAACTCCGGTGTTTTCAAATTTTCGGGCTATGTAAACTACCAAACGCAAATTGCGTTCTATCAAAACGGATTTGATCTGCAAGTCGTCTTCCGTCCCCAACCTGGTAAGCAGTGCGCCCTCCTCTTCGCTGGTCAGCGGAGCGGGCAAGATCTCGCTGCCGCCGATATAATAAACATAATCCTCTTTCCAAGGGCATAACAATGCCCATGTCCTTTCCAGCAGATCCTTTACTCTTAGGCAGGCAAGTTTGAAGTATAACATTTACAGATTCCTCCATTTACAAATTGCGTCCCCATCGCTAAAGCGAGGAGCTTTAAGCTATCAATTCGGGGTTAAGTAACCCTTGATAATCGCCGTCGCGAGACAAGGCGAAATTATAAACTCCGATAACAACTTCTTTAAGGGTTAAAACATCTTTTTCGCGCCTTATTTCCACTTTATCGGGTCTAAACCCTATCAGCATTCCGTTTTTCTGTCCAAGACTTTCGTATGGTATCATTCGTATGCGGTGTGAAAAGTTATCCTGAGTGAATTCAAGTAAATTGTTTAGATCGTTTTCCTGTTTCTCATAGAAAATTAATTTTATCCTATCCGGTAAAAACACCTTTACAGTGTCAAATTCAGCTACAATTACAGGCGCCTGGCTAATAGGTTCCCGTAAACTGTTGCCGGTATCGACCAAGGCGTTTAATTCGACATTCAACTCGTCAAAGAAGATTTTAACAGGCATGCAAATCTGTCTTTTTAAAGCCCTATGTTCCATCCAGTCACGCAAAAAGCGGAACAACACATAGAACGCGGCGACAGAGGCCAGTAAAATTGGTAACGAGAATGACACAACATTCGTTCCTGCAATGCTGCCCGGCAAATTATAAAACTGCGTGCCATAAAACAACGCCATGCCGGCGCCGCCTATCAAAAAAGCGCTGATATAAGAAAACAGAACCAGTTTGAGGAATCCGAGGGGCTTTATGGGAATAAAAGCCACGCCTATACCAATAATAAGCATAATTACCGAAAATATCAAGTGATAAAAAATATGAAAATATGTAACGAAAACAACCAAACAGTATAAAAACGCCATAACAGCCGCGCCAAAAGCAAGCCGCCAAAGTTTTGTCCTTATCCGGACAAGGTTACCCGCTACTGCTAAGATCAAAAAATCTAACGCAAAATTAATCAAAAACACGACATCGGCGTAAACATCCAACCTCAAGTAATAACCACCTCCGTTAGTGATATTATAGTATGCGTAAGCGGTGTATTTTGTAATATTAGTTACTTGAAAAAATAAAATAGGCGTCACGCTTCGCGGGAATTCGCGGGCTATCAAATTATCATTTTAGGCGTGTGGCCGCAAGTTTGCAAGTTCCCGTAAAAACTGGTATATTAATTTAAGAGTAATGCCTTGGAGGAAAATTATGGATATATTTAAAACCCTGTCGAATGAATTTAAAGTAAAGCCCGTTCAGGTAGAAAATACGGTAAAATTAGTTGATGAAGGCAACACAATCCCCTTTATCGCGCGGTATCGCAAGGAAATGACCGGTTCCCTGGACGATCAGGTCCTGCGTGAGATGCATGATCGTTTATTATATCTTAGAAACCTGGATGAAAAACGCGAGCAAGTTCGCGCCTCGATAGCGGAACAGGAAAAGCTCACGGATCAAATTTCGTCTTTTCTGGATAGTGCCCTCACTCTGACAGAGATTGACGACATTTATCGTCCGTTTAGGCCTAAACGCCGTACCCGCGCCACTATCGCAAAGGAACGAGGTCTGGAACCTTTATCATTGCATATTTGGGAGCAATCACTTACACAGCCGGTTGATACTATCGCGGCGGCGTATGTTAATCCTGAAAAAGAAGTAAATACGATTGAAGACGCCATTGCCGGGGCTTTGGATATAATAGCCGAGATGATTTCGGACGATTCCAATAACAGGGCGATGATTAGAAAAATTTCATGGAACAGCGGGATAATAGTATCCAAAGCCCTGGACGAATCTGAGTCCACAGTATATGATCAATACTATGACTTTCAAGAACCGGTTACGAAGATTGCAGGACACAGGGTATTAGCTCTTAATCGCGGAGAGCATGAGGATAAACTCCGTGTACATATAGAGTCGCCTATTGAAGAAATCACTAATCGGCTGTATTCGGTGATTGTAAAAGAAAACCCGTTCACCAAGGATTTGTTATCCGCGGTGATTGACGACAGCTACAAACGGTTGATTGCCCCCTCTATCGAGCGGGATATAAGAAACGAGCTTACCGAAAAAGCGCAGGAAGGCGCTGTCCGCGTCTTTGGGGAAAACTTGCGCCAATTGCTTATGCAACCTCCTATTAAGGATAAAATCGTGCTGGCTCTGGATCCGGGTTTTAGAACCGGATGTAAGGTTGCTGTTGTGGATGGCACCGGCAAAGTCCTAAATACCGGTGTGGTATATTGTACCCTCCCAAAGAATCAAGAATCCTTGGAACGAGACAAACGGTTTCTTGTATCCTTAATAAATAATTTTAATGTGAATCTAATCGCAATCGGCAATGGCACCGCCTCACGTGAGACGGAGAGTTTTGTCGCCAACATGCTGAAAGAACTGGATAAAACTGTATTTTATACCATAGTAAACGAGGCGGGGGCGTCGGTATATTCTGCTTCTAAACTGGGAGCCGCCGAATTTCCGGAATATGATGTCGCCCTGCGAAGCGCTGTGTCTATCGGGCGGCGAGTGCAAGATCCTCTCGCTGAGTTGGTGAAGATTGATCCCAAAAGCATTGGGGTCGGGCAATATCAGCACGACATGAACCAAAAACGGCTGAGCGAAACCTTAAGCGGCGTGGTTGAAAGCTGCGTTAATAATGTGGGGGTTGATTTGAATACCGCTTCCCCCGCCCTGCTTTCCTATGTTTCGGGTATCAGCTCTTCTGTCGCGAAAAATATACTGGAATACCGAGAGTCCAATGGCAAATTTAAAAACCGAAAAGAACTAATGAAAGTTAAAAAACTCGGTCCCAAAGCATTTGAACAGTGCGCCGGATTTTTACGTATCCCCGAATCGGAGAATCTGCTGGATAACACCGGTGTTCATCCAGAGTCTTACGAGGCTGTGGAACAGTTACTTCATTATTTTGGTTTTTCGTTGCAGGATGTAAAAGCTAAAAAAACGGCCGCCTTACACGCGGATGTCAGGACATTAGCCAAGCAATTGGGCATCGGAGAACCTACACTAAAGGATATAATTAAGGAATTGGAAAAACCCGGACGTGATCCGCGTGAAGAGTTTCCCCCACCGATACTAAGAAGCGATGTACTTTCTATGGAAGATCTGCAGGAAGGCATGATTTTAACCGGAACTGTGCGCAATGTCATTGACTTCGGTGCCTTTGTGGATATTGGGGTGCATCAGGATGGTCTCGTGCATATTTCACAAATTTCCGACAGATATATCAAACATCCTTTGGAAGTTGTTTCGGTCGGAGATATAGTAAAAGTAAAGGTTATGGGCATTAATCTCGCGAAAAAGCGTATTCAATTATCTATTCGCGGGGTAGCCGCGAGCGAAAGATAGGTTTGAACTACTCCGCTCCACGGGTACCCTTTCGGTGGAGGGTGGCGCGCAAACGCCGAGATGCTTCATGAAGTGGAATTAACCATCAGGGGGATTGCAATGGCGGTTATATTTTCATTATCCGCGTTGGCGGCTTTTATACTCATTATCGTCTGTTTGTCGGATTACAATCGGCAAAAATGGCTCCAAATACGCTTCAGCCCGATCTTGTTTTTAATTGGGTTGACATTACTCATTAGATTTCTGCTGATAAATGTCAACTCCGGTTATGTGAACGATATAAATACATTTCAATTTTGGGCGGACGCCTTATATGAAAAGGGTTTGGGCTCATTCTACCAGCAGGATTTTTTCAGTGATTATCCTCCCGGTTATATGTATGTCCTATGGGTCGTCGGCGCGATAAAATCGTTGCTGGACCTGAATTCTGAGGCTTACAATGTCCTGATAAAAATTCCCGCCATTATCTGCGATACGGTCGCTGTCGCCGTTATCTATCGCGTCGCGATAAAAAAAGCTAAAAGCGGAGTCGCTTTTTTGCTCGCGCTCGCTTATGCCCTTAACCCGGCCGTTATTTTGGATTCATCCATTTGGGGCCAGGTGGACGCGGTACACACCCTTGCTATGCTGCTTTCAGTCTATACGCTTACAGAAAAGCGTCGGGAATTAAGCTATCTGTTGTATGGGGTTTCTATCCTGATTAAACCCCAATCATTGGTTCTTGCCCCCATTTATATTTTTGACGCTTTAGAGGCTGTCTTTTTTGAAGCGGAGAATCTAAATAGAAGTCTGCGCGCCGCGCTGATGATATTCCTGCGCTGGATACTGACACTGGTTATCTTGATTCTTCTTATGCTGCCGTTTGTCCCGAATCTAAGTTTTAAGCCGATTATAAAACAGTATATCGATACCCTTTCTTCCTACCCCTACGCCAGTGTGAACGCTTATAACCTGTTCGCGTTTGTGGGGGGAAATTGGAAAAATGCCGGCGACATTTTTATTTGGGGGCTTTCTTATGAGATATGCGGATATATTTTTATTTTTCTGATTACGCTCTTTAGTCTATTCATCTTATACTTGGGCAGACATTGTAAATCGTCTAAGTTTTTTGTATCGGGCGCGCTTTACTCTCTTACCTTTTTACTGTCTGTAAGAATGCACGAGCGATATTTATTTCCGGCGTTGATATTTTTTCTGCTGGCATTCATATATCGCCGAGACAAGAATTTTATGCTTTTCTACGGCGGATATTCACTTATAACCTTTGTTAACTGCGCGGATATAATACATCTGCTGCAAAATGAAAATAACATGGAACTGATTGAAGTCTCCATGCCTGTTATTTCATTGCTTAATATAATATTGTGCGGGATAATGGTTATAGTTTCCATACTGGTTTACAAAAATAATAACGCTTATAAAAGTGAAGCCTGTGATTTACCTATCGAGCGTGAATATATACCAATGGAATCTTCGTCCCCGCCGCTTACCTTACATCGCCGTGACATAATGGCAATCTCGATTTTAATTTGTGTCTACACCCCCATAGCCTTTATAAATTTGGGTGATACGCAATTTCCTCAAACCGCCTGGATAGCCGCCGAAAATCAATTTGTGGTTTTTCAGCAATCTAAAACGGCAATAATAAAGTCAATCGGGATACTGCTGGGCAGCCGGCACGACAAGCGTTATAAAATCTCCGCGTCCGATAATCTGTCACATTGGCGCGCTATAGTTGATATTGATGAAAACATGCCATTTGCTTGGGAATTTCATGAAGTTGATATCAGCGAACAATACATTCGGCTGGATAGTCTGGATAACGATTTGATGATTCAAGAACTGGCGTTCTTGGATGAGGAAAAAGAATCTGTTCCTGTTAAGATAGTGGAATCCGATCACTTGGAAAAAAGTCATTTATTAATTAATGACTTTTCCCAAACCGATCCGCTGATTTCATCAAACCCTGAGTTTTTGTGTGACGAGCAAGATTTAATCGCCCATGAAAGAACAAACCTTAACGGCACCTACTTTGATGAGATATATCATGCCCGAACGGCATACGAATTTGTTCATCATTTAACAGTCTATGAATGGACACATCCTCCCCTGGGCAAAGCTATGATTAGCCTGGGCATTCTGTTATTCGGTATGACGCCCTTCGGCTGGCGATTTACGGGCGCTTTGGTAGGAGTATTGATGATCCCCGTCATTTATATATTGGCGAAGAAATTATTTTTGAAAACTAGATGGGCGTTCTTCGCGGCGTTTTTATTTACGTTCGATTTTATGCACTTTGCTCAAACCAGGATCTCGACGATTGATGTATATGTAACGTTCTTTGTAATGCTGATGTACCTGTTTATGGCGTTTTATTTATCGCTTAACATTTTTGAACCCGGTAGGATTCGCAAACATGGAACCCTAATCCGCTCGCTGATTTATCTTTTTTTATGCGGCTTGTGCGCCGGGTTAGCCTGCGCGGCCAAATGGCAAGGCGTTTACGCTATGTTGGGGCTGCCGGTGTTGTTCTTTTACTCAATCAACAAACGACGACTGGAATTTATCTCACACAAATGTGTCAAAAATGTCACGGAAAGTAATATTGATTTTTTTCCGCAATACGCTACCATTACTTTAGCTATGTGTGTTATCTTCTTCATTATAATACCGATTGTTATATACACTCTGTCGTACGTCCCGTACTTGCGGACGCCGGGCAAAGAGGGTATAAAGGCAATTATTCAAAACCAAAAAGATATGTTCGGCTATCACTCGGATTTGGAATCCACGCATCCATATTCGTCATATTGGTTTCAATGGCCTTTGATGATGCGGCCGATCTATTACTATGCCGGTACACTCGCGAACGGTTTGCGCACCGGCATTACATCTTTTGGTAATCCGGCGGTTTGGTGGACGGGTATAGCGGCGTTTTTCTACTGTGTGCGCCGGCAGTCCAAACAGTTCAGCA
>JAISRJ010000321.1 GCA_031273705.1 Clostridiales bacterium | reverse complement strand
ACGGCTCTATAGTCACATATAGAGAACAGCCCTCTAACCGCCAATCTCCTAAGGCCGCGCAGGCTTGATCTATCGCGATCATTTCAGCGTGCATAATTGTATTGCGTAATAGAGTCCTTTTATTAAAAGCCCTCGCGATAATCCTCTGGTTTAGAATGATAACGCAGCCGATAGGGATTTCATTATGGAACAAGGCTTTTTGAGCTTCTTCCAGCGCCGATTGCATATAATAGGAATGTTCCATTACTTCCTCCAAATACACGTCATTAGGGATATTAAGTATAAAAATCGGTCTGTCGAGAATAAATAAGAATAATATGTATACGAAAATGCCGCTAAAAAGGATTGCGTGTACGTACAAGTTATGCTACACTTCCATATATATATCATTGTAACCAAAGAAGCAAGCGAAGGGAAGATTAATTATGCCGGACAGATTCAGCTACGTAAAAAAGGGTTATGACCCGGAAGAGGTGGACAGATACATAGAGACTCTCGAACAGGTCGTAAAAAGCTACAAAGACAAAGACAGCGCAATAAAAAACGCGATTATAAGCGCGCAAATGGCGGCGGATAACATAGTAAAAAACGCACATATACAAGTTGCGGAATCACGTTCGCAAGCTTTGTCACAAATTCAAAACATTATTACATCTATAGCCGAGCAACGCTCAAAATTAAAGGAATTTCAAGATGACTACAATAATATTATTCAAAAATACTTGATCGAGTTTAACGAGAGTGATATGAACCATATCTTTAACCAGATTACGGATTTGGAGCAGATTATCGGACGCGCGGCTTATATAGCGCCGTCGGCATCCAGCACGTCGGCATACGCCGCCTCGCCTGCCGGTCAGTCTACCTACCCGCCCGGTCAAGCTCCATATACCGATAGACCATTTACAGTGGCAACTTCAGGTTCAGTTGCTTATGAACCCGAGTATGAAGCGGACGAGGACAATTTTTAACCCTTATTGCCGAAAAGTCATGCGTATCATAACGCGAGAAACTTAGGCAAAATCGGGCGCGTTGAACGAGAAATAAAATTTGTTAATCTCGTTACAAAGTTTTATAGACTTTTTGGTATCGGAAGCATGTCGCCTGATATTGCCGCGTTTGGAAACGATTATACAACATAAATTCTCCGCCTAAAGCTAAAAATCAACATATGATTTTTATTACGTGGAGGAAAAAATGTTTAAATTTAACATGCACGCAACTAACGATTGGCGTGGGGATTTAAAGATATGCATCAGGATTATGTCGCGTATACTGGTGTTTTGCGTTATTCTGGCGTGTGTGTCATTGGCGTTGTATCCTTTATATTATTACGCTTCTGGTGATTCCAGTCCGGTAGATGTCTATACATACGAGGATTGGCGTACCGCCGTTAATGATCCGTTTGTGGACGTGATTATACTGCGTTCGGATATTGGGATAACAAAGAGTGATTTGCCTGACAGGGATATAACAATTATTACTAAATTTTAAGACCGCCCGCCGCTCACCGGCGGGTTTGTTTTGACAGGAGATTAAAATATGATTACTACTAAAGATACTTCTTTTAGATTGGAAGAGATAGACCCCCGGGTTTACGGACTGCCCAATCTTGAAGATTTAGAGAAACTTGCTATTAAGTATTTTCCGGAGTTTTACATCGGTCAGCCCAAAGCGGCTGACACATCCATATATCTCTCGACGGACTACAACTCCTATTCTCCGCTGCTTGAACCTTTAAATCCGGACAATTCGCCGGATTTTACCAGAGAAATGCCACTTGAAAAAATTCGCGCCGACTTCCCAATATTATCGGAGCCTGTTGACGGAAACAGGTTGGTTTGGTTCGACAATGCCGCCACTACTCAAAAATGCCGGCAGGTTATTGACCGGATCAGTTATTACTACTCGCATGAAAACTCAAATGTTCACCGTGGGGCGCACACACTGGCGACGCGCTCCACAGACGTATTTGAGGCTGCGAGAAGCACTATCGCGCGTTTTATCGGCGCGTCCGCGGACAATATTGTATTTGTACGCGGCGCTACGGAAGGCATAAACCTTATAGCGCACGGTTTTGTTAAGCCGATGTTAAGGCCTGGAGACGAAATTGTTCTGACAATTCTTGAACATCACGCCAATATTGTCCCTTGGCAAATAATAGCGTCGGAAACCGGCGCTGTTCTGCGCGTCGCGCCTGTGGACGAGACCGGACAAATTATAGTCTCGGAATATGAGCGGCTTTTTAACGCCAACACCCGGTTTGCATCTTTTACGCATGTGTCAAACGTACTGGGTAGCATAACCCCTGTTGTAGAAATGACCGCGATCGCGCATAACCACGGTGTTCCGGTCTGTGTAGACGGGGCGCAGTCTGTTGCGCACATGCCCTTGAACGTATTGGAGATGGACGCCGACTTCTTCGTGTTTTCCGGCCATAAGATTTTTGGTCCGACGGGTATCGGAGTGGTCTATGGAAAAACAGAGGCCCTTCAGGCGGCGAAGCCTTATCAGGGCGGCGGCAATATGATCGCGGATGTGACATTCGAGAGAACTCTTTATCATAGCGCTCCGCAAAAATTTGAGGCGGGAACAGGCAATATAGCCGACACGGTTGGACTTGCCGCCGCTATCGACTATGTGAATTCGATTGGAATGGAAAAGATTTTTAGATACGAGCATTCTCTGATAAAATACGCCGCCGATTCATTGTCTAAAATTCCCGGTCTGCGACTTATAGGCACAGCCGCGGAAAAAACGGGCGTGCTGTCATTTGTAATCGAAGGCCATGAACCTGGCGAAATAGGTGAATATCTTAACAGCTACGGGATTGCGGTTCGTGCCGGGCACCACTGCGCTCAGCCTATACTTAGGCAATTTGGTCTGGAAGAGTCAGTCAGAATATCCCTGGCCTTCTATAATACACCGCAAGAGATAGATTTGCTTGCGCAAGTATTAACTCGGCTCGGCTATGCCTGAACCCCCTGTTCTGTAGAATGCCCTTTGGCAAGTTGTAAAATAAATTGTCCTAAAGAAAGAGTTCCAATTTCACAAAATCTCTGATAAGCTGAATTTGCGAAAAGACAGCGAAGGAGAAAGTGAAATTGGAACAAATTAATAATAGCATAAAAAAGTCAAAATGGAAACAAATTACGGAAGAACAACGGTACAAAATCGGGGTTATCTTAAAGCGAAAATGACACATGCGAAAATAGCCGCGCTCATAGGGGTTGCAGAGCGCAGTATATAATATGTTGGACAAGGATGTTTTTCTAACAATAACAAACAGAGACTTAGCAGGCACTGCACCCTCAGGGGCTCGAACCCTGGACCCACTGATTAAGAGGCAATTTGTCGTAGATAATATCGGCTTGCAGGAATCCCGTAATATCGCGGGTTACGGAGGATCATTCAGTTGAATGATCCTCTTTTGAATGAAATTTGAATGAGTGCGGAGTTCCACATAATTCTATTATATTGGCATCAAGAAAATCCTGCTCTTTGAACTCAAATTTCAATATCATTTATTTCGCTAGTAGATAAACCTGTTAAATCTGAAATCTCTTCAATGGATTTTCCTTTAAGTTTCATATTTGTTGCCACTTTAATAACGCCTTGCAATTCGCCTTGCAATTTGCCTCGCAATTCGCCTCGCAATTCAGCAGTACGTAAATTTGATTCCATATCAGTCTGATACATTCGTCTGCTTCTGTAGATAGCACGTTCACGCTCATCTTGACTAATACTGGTTAGAAGTTTAGTAGCCGTACCCATCGCCTCCTTAACGCTCAAAATGTCATTTAATTTACCGCGACACTCTGGATTATCCACATACCGAAAAAAAAGCGCCCACATTTCCAACGAAGTCATATCTGAAACAGGCTTCTTTAAAACTTCCTTGAGCTTACTCAATTCTATAAATATTAAGTTTATAGCGTCGCTTAACTGAAATCCATCTTCGCAGCGTAAAGTTGCAGTATTTAGAAATGGTACGCGGTTGGCAAAAACCGTGTATGTACAGAACGTTACTTGGTATGTGCG
>JAISRJ010000219.1 GCA_031273705.1 Clostridiales bacterium | reverse complement strand
TCGATTGTCACGGGAATTGCGCTGTTAACGTACCATGGATGATTAGTGGCAAAACGGCTGCTGCCCGCCGTTTTACTCTTGCAATAAGCTTTTACTGGGCTTATACTATATTTTGCCGCTTATGAAAGCGATAAGCCTTTTAGAGAGGGTGGAATATGGATCTGCTATTTAAGAATATTTGTTTAGTGCCAATGACAGACGAAAAGGTTATTTACGACGCTTGCGTTGGGGTCGAGGGCGCCAAGATTCGCTACGCGGGCGTGGAAAAGCCGGAATTGCCCGCGAACCGTATAATAGACGGCACCGATAAGTTATTAATGCCGGGGTTATATAATTGCCATTCACATATACCCATGTCTTTGCTGCGTGGATATGCCGGGGATTTAAATCTGCAAACTTGGCTGTTTGATTACATCTTCCCCGCCGAGAGGAAGATAACGGCCGACATGGTTTACGCCGGTTCTATGATTTCTATCGCGGAAATGATTGCCTCCGGCACGGTCGCTTTTACCGATATGTATTTTGAACTTGAAAGTATCGCGAAAGCCATTGATGAAACAGGAGTAAAGGCAAATATTTCAAACGCGATGACAGCTTTTTCCGAAGATTATGATTACCGTAAAGACAGAAGTTATCTTGAATCCGCCGCGATACTAATGTCTTATTACAATAAAGACAATAAGGCAAACGGACGAATAAAATTAGACGCCGGTATTCACGCCGAATTTACATCCTTTGATCGGGCGTGGCGGCAAGTCGTTGAATTTGCCCAGGCTAACAATTTGAATATGCACGTTCATCTGTCGGAAACTAAGACAGAGCATGAAAACTGCAAGAAAAAATACGGAAAGACACCTGCGCGTGTTTTAGCGGAGCATGGTGTGTTTGACACTCGAACAACCGCCGCTCATTGTACTTGGGTTGAATACGAGGATATGGATATTCTGTGTGAAAAGGGTGTTTCCGTCGCGTATAATCCAGTCTCGAATTTAAAATTAGCTTCCGGCATTGCCCGAATACATGATATGCTGACCAAGAATATAAATGTCACTATAGGTACGGACGGGGTTTCTTCAAATAATTCGCAGGACTTATTCGCCGATTTAAAACTGGCGAGTCTGCTTCAAAAATATCTTACAAATGATCCGACGGCTTTACCGGCTTATGAACTTTTAAAATTAGCGACTGTAAACGGAGCGAAGGCGCAAGGGCGAGAGAACAGCGGACAAATAAGGCAAGGTTTCGACGCGGATTTAATTATGTTGGATATGAATAACCCCCGCCAAGTCGCCTGTATCGATCCCATTGCCAACTTAGCGTACTCCTGCTCCGGTCAAGATGTGGAATTGACCATGTGCCAAGGAAAAATATTGTATGAACACGGCGAATATAAAACACTGGATATAGAACGAGTCTTAGCGATGGGCAAAAAAGCGGCGGCGGATCTAAAACTTGCGTAATAGTTTTTTCAAAGGCGCGATGGAAATTCCGTAGCCCAAAATTGACGACGGCAAAATCGACGTCAACATTTACGAACCGCCGCCGGTTGTCGTAACAAAATACAACGCGAAAGAAGTATTCGCGAACGACCCCGCGCGTGTGGAGCTACTTAAATAAGCGGATTGTAATCCGCGAGGCGGAAGCCCTTATAGAATATCCAAGAGCGAAATAACCGCAAATAAGGTGATGATTATGAGAACTTTTGATTGCGTCACGGTGAGTGACTCTTTGATTGACCTTGTCCGTATCGGCAACAGCGAACAAGGTAATCCCGTTTACGAGGCAAACCCGGGCGGCGCGCCTGTAAACGTACTGGCAATGCTCTCAAGACTCGGACATAAGACCGCGTTCAACGGCAAAGTCGGCGACGACGCTTTCGGTCGGCAGATTGTGTCGGCGTTGAACGAGATGTCGATTGATACGGCAAATGTGATTTTCGACAAAGAACACCATACTACGCTTGCCCTTGTAGCGAAACTGCCAAACGGCGACCGCGACTTTTCGTTTATCTTCGGAGCGGACAAATTCTTTGTCAAAGAAGATGTCAACGACAAACTTTTGTCAGACACAAGAGCATTGCACTTTTGCACAATCTCAATGGCGCAGAACCCGTCGCGCGAAACAACACGCTATGCGGTTGAACTGGCAAAAAAGCTGGACGCGCTGATTTCGTTTGACCCAAATTTGCGCCCTCCTCTGTGGAATTCGCTTGACGAAGCAAAAGTTGAGATTGGATGGGGAATTTCACAATGCGATATTCTGAAAATTTCAGATAACGAGATTGAGTGGTTTACAGGCGAAAAAGATTTTGATAAGGCGGTAGAAATTATACGCGAAAAATATAATATCCCGCTCATTTGCGTAACAATGGGCAAGGCGGGCAGCCGGGCGTATTACGCCGATAAAATTGTAAGCGCGGAGACGTTTTTGAGCTATAAACCCGTTGAAACCACAGGCGCGGGGGATTGTTTCTGCGGCTGTATGCTGCATTATGTGTTGGAACGCGGATTAGATAGTTTGAGCGAGAAACAGTTATACGAAATGCTGCGCTTCGCAAATGCCGGCGCAACTTTGGTAACACAAAAGAAGGGCGCGCTGCGGGTTATGCCAACGAAGGCAGAGATAGAGGGGTTGTTGACTCCCATGAGCTGAAGCTCATGGGCTTCCAAACATCATTTTGACTTTGGGAATTACATAATGACTCCCACCGCGCTCTTTTACATCTTCAACCATCGCAACTACCAATAGCGGACTCTCCGCGTTTTCATCCGCTGTGAACATAACGAACCAACCAAGCTCTGTGCTGGTTTCATCATCCGCTGACAGCTTTATAGAACAGAGCGTAAAACCTCGCCCCTCGTGGGCGGGGATGTAAGCTCAACCATAAAATATGCGTTTTCTAGAGCATTAGCGAACGTCCTTTTGATTTTCAATGTACTTTCGGAT
>JAISRJ010000217.1 GCA_031273705.1 Clostridiales bacterium | reverse complement strand
TTGGGGTAGGGGACGTCGATTTGGAGCCGGAAACAAACTCTGAAACCATGCCTTCTATCAAACAAGAGGCTGTTACATACGATAATGTGGATAAGTTGCGAGACTTGGATTACTTGCGGTCTCATTTTTATACCGTAGACCCTCGCACCGCCCTAACGGCTGAGGATTTTGATGTTGACACGCTGCTAAGTCAGAATTTGATGATAGATAATACTGTCGAGGGACCGAAAGTGTTGATATTTCACACACACTCGGGGGAGATGTACAGCGACAGTAATACCGACGATCCGATGGATGGTGTTATGGGCGTCGGCGCAAAACTCGCGTCATTGCTGACAAATGTATATAACATCGAGACAATCCAACACACAGGCAGATACGACGTGGTAAACGGGAAATCGCGTATTCAAGGCGCTTATGAGCGGATGGAACCGGAAGTGGAACAGATTTTGCGCGATTATCCCTCGATACAAGTCGCGTTGGATTTACATAGAGATGGAGTAGCCGCCGATAGGCGATTGGTGACGACTATAAACGGGCAATCGATCGCGCAGGTAATGTTTTTTAACGGATTGTGTAAGGTTAACAGGAATGGGGAACTAACAGAGTATTCTCTTAAAAACCCATATATACCGGTTAATCTGGCGTTAAGCCTTAGCGCGCAATTGACGGCGAACTCTTTGTATCCGAATTTTACCAGAAAAATATATTTAAACGCGTACAGATACAGCTTAAACATGCTGCCCAAGTCGATGCTTTTAGAGGTCGGCGCGCAGACGAACACAAAGGAAGAGGCGCTAAACGCGATGGATCCGTTGGCGTATGTATTGGCGCAAGTGTTGTTATAACTTGGCTTAACGGGCGGATACTCCGCGGCGTCCGCCCCTCGCGGCTTAATGCGTATCAACAAGCGTTCCGCTAGTGATCTAACATAGAATTTATCTCGCTGCCCAACAGCAGGGTGGTGGAGATAATGTTAAGCCATGTAATAAGTATAAAAACCCCGGCTATACTGCCGTAGATTTTAGAAAACTTCGCGAAGTTATTTACGTAAATACTAAAACCTTCCGAGGCTATAACCCATATCCCCACGGCGACCAGCGCGCCCGGCAGGACTTTTTTGAATTTAGGGTGGCGGCAATTCGCTAATTTGTATATAATCATAGTAGCTAACAGCAATATGCCCATAGTTATTATAAAGCCGGTCAACTGAAAAAGCCGTTCAGCATTGGGGGCATGTGGGAAAAATTGTTCATACAGGTCAAAAATATTATTGTTAAAAATCATTAAGATCAGCATCGACGCCAAAGACAATGTAAATATTAATACCAGGCAAAGGCTTATTAACTGGTTAAGAAAAAAATTACGGCAATCTTTATAGCCATAGGTTTGATTTACGCACTTAATCACCACATAAAAGCCGGACGAAGCATTATATAAACTAATAAGCAAACTAACGGACAATACGCCGACATTCGGGGTATTTATGACCTCATTGAAGAATACGCTAAGCAAACTTCCGGCTTCGCTTGGAAGAATATCGGTCAGCGTACTTATCCAATATTCTCCGTTAAGATTAAGGAACGCCAGCGAGGATATAACAAAAACCAGAAAAGGAAAAAACGCCATTAGCATTTTGTAAGTTAATTGACCTGCCAATGAGAATAGCTCATCCTTTTCCGCTTCTTTAACTAAGCTGATGATACCCGTGATTAAGCGCATGTAAATGCCTTCTTTAGATTAGTTAATTTGAAGAGCGGCGTTGGAGGTTTCCAATGCTAATTTTACTTTTTTGGGGCATGAATCAAAATTTATGCTCTTGGCCTCGGTCATAGTCGAAGAGTTGACAATATAATTCATGTTTGTTAAGCCGACATGTATTTTGCCTAAAGAGGCATGACCTTTTAAATGATAGCCCAAGCCGGGGCTGGTGGGCAGATTAAGCGCGACTTTCGCGTTGCTGGATTCCACATTCCAAACATACTCGCTAAAGCTTTCAAATTGAGACATGTTAATGGTTATACTACCGTTTACACTGGACAACATAAGGTTGGCGCAGTCCAAGTCTAATGTTTGAATGGGTCCGTTTACATTTTCAATTTGGGCGTTATCAGCGTGCAGATAGTTTACCGTCATGTTTGCGTTAGTGCTTTCAGCCTTTAAAAATTTAGCGTTTAACGATTGTAATTTTACATTGCCATTCATATTATTCACGCTTATATTATCTGCCGATAGGGTGGAAATATCCACATTTCCATTTACTGTGGAGAGATTTATTATGTTAAATAAATTCTCGGGTATATATGCGTCTACAGTGACCTTTTTGAAATTGTCACTGTCATAATTTAGAAAATATCTATTACCCAAGCGCATTAACTCAATGGGAGGGTTGCCGTGAGCGGATTGTATTTGGACGGAAGCTGTAATTTTATCGCCGTTGTAACCATGAACCAGCAGGTTTCCGTTGTGGGCCGCAAGGCTTAGTTCATTATAACCGGATGAGACATTCAGCTCGAAACGTTTTTCAAAGTCGCCGCCCGCGCCGCCATATGGAGCGGAAGATGACCGAGTGTCGGAATTTATATGGTCGTCAATGGATTTTGAAATTCTATCCGCAAAATTGGCAGTCTTTTCCACAACGACTTCACCGAATTTCTGAAATTTGGGTTCCATGTCACGGGCAAAGGACTCAAACCTGCGTCCCAGGTCCCCCGCAAAATCTTCCAGACCGCCCGATCTGGGTGAGCTATAAGCCCCGGAGTCTCCGGAATTGTAGGTGCCCGCACTATATTGGCCGTTTGAGCGCGGCGCTTCCGAAGCTCGGGCAGAGTGACCGGTTGTGCCGGTCGGCGGGGGACCGGATGGTCGGGCGGTGGGTCCGCTGGCTTCCAACAGGCGAGAAGCCTCCTCGGCGGTGATTTTTCCTTCCTCCAGCATTTTTAGTATCACTAATTTTTCATTAGCCATAATATTCCTCCTATTAAATTATCGTTGTTATTATCGCAACCTTAGTATACAATACGGTAATAAAAGAATAAAGTCCTTTTTGATTCATAAAATTCTAATTGAAAATCGCAAGTTTAATTGTCCTATTCCAAGCGCCAATATATTCCAGCTTATTCCAAATTTTGTGGAGGAGTTTAATTGAACATATTAACAATCTTTTTCGTCGCTCTGGGGCTTGCGGCCGACGCTTTCGCTGTGTCGGCGGCTAATGGAATAGCTATGAAACGTGAATATGGGATAGGACATTCCGTAATTTTCGGTATGTACTTCGGCTCGTTTCAGTTTGTTATGCCCATATTGGGATACACTTTGGGAGCCGCCTTTGGCAACGCAATCGGCGAATGGAGTCCGTGGGTCGCCTTTGGCCTGCTTGCCTTAATAGGAGTGAAAATGATTGTTGAATCTTCAAGAAAAATTGATTCCGAGTTAATCTGTGATATGTCGCAGATTATTGCCCCGCAAAATATGTGTATGCTGGCTATTGCCACCAGTATAGACGCCTTGGCGGTGGGTGTTAGCTTCGCTCTGCAGGACGCGCCCTTGTTTTTGGCGTCCGGAATAATCGGGATTGTGGCTTTCATGTTGTCAGCCGTCGGTGTGCTTGTGGGAAACAAAATAGGAGCCGCGCTTAATAAGAGCGCCGGCTGGGTTGGCGGTGGAATTCTAATCGCTATTGGGCTGAAAATCCTGGCTGAAAGATATTTGTAAAACCGCTAAACCACTCTATGGCGCGTCACCGAACACGCCGTAAAGCCACGCGCTTTAGCATGGAAATATAAGGCGGTTTTTTTGATGTCAAATCAATGATTTGCTATAAGAATAGAGGATAAAAATGTTTGTTATTGGAAAGATACTAAAGCCGCACGGTTTACGGGGGGATGTTCGTGTTATGCCCACCACGGACGATCCAGAACGATTTTCTCTGCTTAGTCATATGAATATAATATTTGAAGATTCCGCGCATTGTGAATCCGGAAGTAAGGTTAAAACCTTGACAGTGGAACGTGTTTGGCATCATAAGGGCTTAATTATATAAAGTTTGAGGAAATAAACGATATGACTGAAGCCGATAAATTGCGGGGAGGTATCATTCGGATAGAGGACGGCGAAGCCTTACCGCTGGGCGACGATGAATATTATGTGCGGGACTTGTACGGCATGACGGTTGTAACGGACGAAGGCGAGCCGCTGGGTGAAATTAAGGATGTGCTTCAAACGGGCGGCAATGATGTGTACGTTGTTGGCGGTGAATTGGGACAGGTGATACTTATTCCGGCAATAAAACAATGTATTGGTAATATAGATATTAATTCTCGAAGGATGGTCGTGACTTTAATGGAGGGGCTGCGCCCGTGAATTTTTATGTCTTGACTCTATTTAAACGCATGATAATGGATATGATGAATCATAGCATTCTAAAACGCGCTGTGGATAAAGAGATTATTAACGTAAACTGTATCGATATCAGAGATTTCACTTCTAATAAGCATAGGCAGGTAGACGACGCGCCCTACGGAGGCGGCGCGGGATTAGTATTTATGCCCGAGCCGGTTTACCTTGCGGTGGAACACGCGAAAAAATTTGCCGGGCGAGAGGCGCCGGTGATATACCTTACCCCACAGGGCAGGACATACAATCAGCGAATGGCGGAGGAATTGTCTAACTGTAAGAATTTGATTCTGCTTTGCGGGCACTATGAGGGTATAGATCAGCGGGTATTGGACAGCGTTGTGACGGACGAAATCTCGCTGGGGGATTATATTCTTACCGGAGGAGAATTGGCTGCCCTGACGGTAATAGACAGTGTTTCGCGTTTGATACCCGGCGTGCTGAATAAAGACGAGTCGTTCGCGGATGAGAGTTTTTCGGATGGGTTGCTGGAATATCCGCAATATACCAGGCCGCAGGTATTTTTGGATAAAAGAGTGCCTGAGATTTTATTATCGGGGAATCACCAAAAAATAGCCGAGTGGCGCAGAGAACAGTCGATTTCGCGAACTAAGAAACTCCGCCCGGATCTCTTCGCGCGGCGGGGGGCGGAGTTAGGATAACAGATAAAAGCGGGCAATGACCGTAGGCGGCGGATGCGGCGTTTTCCGCCGCCGGGGCAGCCATTTTTTACACGGCAGGCTATGAACTTGAGCATTTGGCAAGAACCACCGTCTTTAGCTGTGGGAAGTATCAGTAAAGTTCATGGGGTTTTAGTTCCATCAATTACCCTACGCAGTAAAGGCTCAGGATCGATCCAATTCTGAGGCTTTATGGTTTTCCCATCCTCATTGTAATGGGGTTTTCCGTCTTCCCAAAGTTTAGACATATTGGCATTATGCACAACTTCAAAAACCTCGTCCGGCTTAACACCCATCTCGACCATTGTGCCCAGCGCAAAATAGATTAAGTCTACCATAGCATCGGTCTGTTCATAAATATTTCGCGCCTCGCAGAACTCATTCAACTCTTCTTGCATCCACTTTCCACGGGCTTTTACCCGCTCTTCTGTAAGCTGACGAGGTGTTTCGGAAATAAAGTGATTAAATCTTTCATGAAAATCCCGAACCATTTCCCATTGCTTATTCATATTTTTTTCTCCGTTTTTGGTACTGTAATACAACATATTTTAAGCTTTACAAAGAATCTTTAGATCCCAAAACATTCAATATTTTATCGGTTACCAATCCTTGGATAAAAGTTCTTGCGTCGCCCAGATAGCCACGCGGGTCGAAAGACGAGGGTTTCTCTCCAAAGTGCTTGCGGATAGCCGCCGTCATAGCCAGCCGAATATCCGTATCCATATTTATTTTACATACCGACATAGAAGCCGCCTTGCGAAGCATCTGATTAGGTATGCCGCTGGCGCCGTCTATCTTACCGCCGTATTGATTGCAAAGAGCCACGGAAGTTGGATCTACGCTTGACGCGCCGTGCAATACAATCGGATACTTACGCAGCCCGGCCTTCTCCAATTTATCGGTAATACTCTCAAGCCGCGTGAAGTCCAATTTAGCTTCGCCCTTAAACTTATACGCCCCGTGGCTGGTACCTATCGCAATAGCCAATGAATCAACGCCGGTGCGGGTGACAAA
>JAISRJ010000214.1 GCA_031273705.1 Clostridiales bacterium | reverse complement strand
TAATGGGATAAAGTATACCCATCCCGGAGGGGTGGTACGGGTGACTCTTGACGCTGACCATCAGCACGCGTTTATCTCGGTGACGGATACCGGTATTGGTATCGCGGAAGAAGATCAGGTCAAAGTATTCGACCGTTTTTACAGGGTGGATAAAACCCGCGACCGCGAAACAGGCGGAACCGGATTGGGGCTGGCGATTACATACGCGACTTTAAGGCTGCATAACGGTACAATCCGTTTGATAAGCTCTGAAAACGAAGGCTCTACTTTCGTGATACGGATTCCGTTGCATTATAGGAGGGATGAGCCATAAACAAAAAAAACCTTCCATTAATAATTTCTACGGTTATTTTATTAATTACCGTAGGTGTGGTTTGCTACGCTGTTTTCCGCAATCCCGCTAAAGTGGACTCGGGAATGACCAGCATACGGGTTTACTTTAAAAATTCAATGCTCTCGACCGTTGACTATGAGGAGCGCGTAATACCAATAAACGATAATGTTGAAATGGCAAAATCTGTGCTGGAAGAATTCATAATCGGTCCCAAGAGTCAAAACCTTGTTAAGACCATGCCAAACGACATGATGATCATTAATAAAACGCAAATTGTAAATGATGTTACTCAAACAATCTTTGAAATTGAGTTTTCCCGTGAGTATTATAATATGACTCCAATAGAAGAATCGTTTTTTCGGGCGTCTTTTGTATGGACAATGACCGATTTGGATTTTATTGACAGTGTGCATATCTATGTAGAGGGCAATGAGGTTCTTTTTTCTAACGCGCAGCCTATGGGGTTGCAGAGTCGGGAGACTATTGATATTAACCCGCGTATATCGCCGAATAAAGTTACCACGCGTGAGGTCGTATTGTATTTTACGGATGAGACGGGCACGGTGCTTATCCCGGAGAATCGAACGATTGAGGTTAATCCGGATCTTCCGATAGAGCAATTTGTGGTTCAAGAACTGATAAACGGTCCACAGTTGGAAGGGAGGTTCGCGACTGTATCCCCGGATGTTAAGATACGAGAAGTGGAAACGGAAAACGGTATTTGCTTTGTAAATTTGAGCATGGATTTTATAAGTAAAACACCGGCGAGTAACGCGACCGATCAGATTTCTGTGTATTCAATTGTAAACTCGTTAATAGAGTTAAAGGTCAAGAAGGTTCAGTTTTTAATTGAGTCCGAGAGTGTCACGCAATTTAAGGGCGCAATTGATATGAGCCGACAGTTTGAGAAGGAAGAGTCGCTAAATTTACAGTGAAACCCCCGCCGCGGCTTTGTAAGAATTGCCTTCCGTTGCTTTTACTCAGCTTTATTATCCCCTCCCATAAATGCTTTCGATTGCGGGTATAGCCTTCCGGCGATTCCGCCGCCGGAAGGCGTGTCTGTTGCTTCACCTTAGCCCTATCGTCTCATTCACCGGCGCGATAAAGATAATTCCGTGGTTGGGTTTATCTATGTGGAGGGCCGCGCGTATAGAGTCGGTAATCGCCTTGGTAATAGAGTTGTTGGCGATGATCAGCACGATTTCTTTTTCTGGTTCGATAGGCATTGCGAATATCACGCTGTCCTCATGGATTCCCGACCCGCGCGCGTTTATTATCGTGCCGCCTCTGGCACCCGCCGACTTAGCGGCTTCGATTACATCCTCCGCGAGTCCTCTGTCTACTACGGTAAAAATCGCTTCCATCGTGCCCATTTCCGGCGCGCCTCCGTCGTCATAATTGTAATGCTTTGTTCCTAAAAAATGACTCAAGGGTATTGTAATTCCTATCCCGTGATGCGCTTTTGTAAAGTGCATCTCATGCGCGATCGTCTGCATTGCGTCGATGATTATCTCTCTTTCCGCAACCATCATCACAACCTCTTTTCGCGAGTCGTTCAATTCTAAAAATTCCAACATTTTATTACTCATTGTGCCACGCGCCATGCAAATCGTTCCGCCTCTCACCCCGTGGTGTTTGGCTATTTGCAGCGTTTTGGAGCCTTGTTCCGCGTTTACTACGCAGACCAGCAACTCAAAACCCACTTTACGCACCGTCCTCATGGTTATGTTTTCTCGTTTTGATTTTATAAAGGAGTCCCAGTAACTCCAATGTAATGATGGGCGCCATAGCCACCAGCGCAATCATACCAAACGCGTCGCGTAAAACGTCCGCGCCCGGCACGCTCTTCGCCACGCCTTGAGCAAAAGCCAATATAAACGTGGTCGTCATCGGGCCGGACGCCACCCCTCCGGAGTCAAATGCGATACCAACAAACAGTTTGGGGATAAAGAATGACAGCGCGATAGAAATTATATAACCCGGCAACAGATAATGCCATAGCTGCAATGGCTCTACCAGCACGCGCACTATCGATAGCGCGACGGCGAACCCCACTCCTACCGCCAGTGTCAGCATTACGATATTTCGTTTTACATATCCGGCGGTAACGTTTTCTATCTGATGTGTTAATACATGCACCGCGGGTTCCGCCAAAACCGTAACTATCCCCAATAATAATCCCAGCAAAACAGCCCAAATCTGCCGCCCGTCGCCTATCCATTCGCCCAATGCCGTGCCGACGCCCATAAATCCGCTGTTGACACCTGTCATGAATAAGGTTAGACCGATTAAAGTATAAATTAATCCCTTCATAATTCTTGAGAATGCGCGACGATTTAGCTTAAGGATTATCAATTGAAAGACAATAAATATCACAGTCAGCGGCAAAAGCGCGATGAACGATTCCTCAAGCGATTCGATAAACTGATGCAGGAACGGGGCAATTATTTGATTGGATTCCTCCAACGCATCCGCAGAACCATAAAGACCGGTTATGTTCTTAAATATTCCCATTAATAAAACGCTGATAATAGCGCCGGTCGAAACAATCGCAACCAAACCGAAGCTGTCTTTTTCCGAAGCTTTACTATCTTTTTTTAAAGCGGAGACGCCGACAGTCAGCGCTAAAATAAATGGAACCGCTAACGCGCCTGTGGTCGCGCCGGAGGAGTCAAATGAAATTGCCCTAAATTCGGGCGGCGCAATGACAGCCAATATCAATATTACTCCGTACGCGACAGTTAAGAAAATATACAGCGGAAAGTTAAGAACCATACGAATAAAGCCTAACGCCAGCATTATCGCGACACCGATTGATACAATCATCAACAACGCGCTTGATTTGATTGCTCCGGCGGTTACGGACTCGACTTGCTGCGATAAGATTTGAAGATCCGGCTCGGCTATGGAAATAAAGAAACCCAAAATAAGCCCGATTATGATTACGAAAAGTAGTTTGTTGGATTTGGACATTGCCGTGCCAACGTGCGACCCCAGGGGTGTTATTCCAATATCCACGCCCAGCAAAAATATCGAAAGACCGATTGTAACGCACGCCGCGCCGATAAAAAATCGAGCCAGTTGAATATTTGTAAGCGTGCCCGGAATAAAGTACATAACAGTGACAATTACTGTGATAGGTAGAATGGAGTAGAAAACTTCTTTAAATTTTTCAAATAGCAAGTTCAAAAAATCACCTCGTAAATCCACCCAAACTTAGTTTTCAGACACACACCAGGGCTTTTAAATTATACTCGCAAACGGCATCATTTGCCATCTATACGGTCTTTTTTTCACAATACCTCATCAGACGGCCGCCCGCGCTCGCGAGTATAGTATACCTTACTCGCGATTAAAGTCAACGAGTTTATTTTGTCTCAATAAGCGCATACTAACCACAAATAAACGCTGTGGGGATGATAAGTTGAAAAAAATCAATATATTTTATTACAGTTTGATAGCTTGCGCAATAACACCGCTGTTGTTCTGGATTAGCAGCGCAAAGACGAATTTTACTCGCGGCGCTGTTCCGCAAAATAAACCCTTTGTGCGCGAGTCCGATAAGCTGGATTTTAGCGCGGTAAGCTTCACCGGTTGGGATTTTGAAGGGGTGGCGGCAAATATAGCGCCGCGAAAAACGAAACCATATACTTTAATGATATTTATGAACGGGTCCGACTTGGAGAGTGAGAACGGAGCCGCTACCGACGATATTAAAGAGATATTGGACACGAGTGTTGATTCGCAGGCCATGAATCTTATAATCCTTACCGGCGGCGCCAATAGATGGCAGAATACGATTGTGCCGGATAACGAGTGTATGATTTGGGAAGTTACGGGCGATTCCATCAATGGACTGTCTGGTATCGGTCTGCTGAATATGGGCGACGCCGGAACATTGGCGGATTTTATTAATTTAGGTTACAGGGCTTTTCCCGCGGAGAAATATGGTTTGATTATGTGGGACCACGGCGGAGGTTCAATAGCGGGATACGGGCTGGACGAAAAGTTTGAAAATAATAATTTAACACTTCTGGAAATGAATTACGCGTTCGCGCGTTCGGAGGCGGCTTATAAAAAGTTGGAATTTCTGGCCTTTGACTCTTGTTTGATGGCAAGCGCCGAAATGGCTGTCGTCGCGTCGGATTACGCAAATTATCTAATAGCCTCGGAGGATTTGGAGCCGGGGCTGGGTTGGGATTACAGCTTTATAAAAGAGCTTAATAAAAACCCCGATAGTACGGGCGATGTGGTTGGACGTTATGTAATAGATAAGTTTATGCAGTATTACAGTAGATATTCAGATGAGATATTAACTATGTCCGTGACGGATTTATCACGAGTAGGTCATGTTATGAGCGCGATGGGCGATTTGATGGATAAGTGTGACAGTCAATTGCCTACGGAATTTAAAACCTTCGCCGTAAAACGCGGCGATACAAAAACCTTCGGCGAAGGCAGTCCGCGGGATAATAACTGCGACATGGTTGACTTAAGCGACATGGCGCGAAAACTTTCGGATATTTATCCCGACGAGGCCCAAACTTTGCTTAACGCGCTGGATTACGCCGTAGTTTATAATCGGCACAATTCCGATGTTAATTTGGGTGGATTAAGCGGATATTATATTTACGGAGGCAGAGATATTGGAGATTTTACATTGGCTATGTATGATAAAATGCTGATGGATACCGCTTACACAGCGTATAACAGAACCTTTTACCGGCATCTTTCGGGCGGCAGAGCTATGAACCGTTCGGCAATCAAGGTAGCGTCCGATGAAAGCAAAACAGATCAGACCGCCTGGAAAAAAGACGGGGACAAATATGTTTTAATAGGTGTGCGGTCGGAGGATTACCCAACTAATAAATGGCCAAAAATCGGAGGGGAATATGTGGCTATGTACCGCGTGGACGGTTTGCGTCGAAAGTCTCTGTATGCCGTGCCCGCGAAGCTAAATGACAGGGACTGCGACATTATGATTATGATGGATTCCAAAAACACAAAGATCTTAGGCGCGCGTCAAAATGACGGCTTGATTATTCAAAAGGGCAATGACCCTATAAAAAAGGGCGACACACTAAGTTTTTACTATAAGAAACGCGATTTTGAAAAAGACACAGAAAATTGGATTACCGGTGTGGAGATGATCGTCAGCGACGCCCTTAAATTTGAATGGGAAGAACTGGAACCAGATTTTTACACATGCAATCAATTAACGGATATATATGGACTGGTAACATATTCGGAACTGTCGCGGCATACTCCCGCCGCTTAGCGCACTTGGCGCTTGAAGCGGGGCGTCTCGCTTAATACGCTTGGCGGCGCGGCTAAAGTCTGTCAAACCAAGAAAAAAAGAAAATAGTTGGGTACTCAACTGTTTTCTTTTTTTTGGCGTTCAGCCCTTAACCACCCTACAGCCGGATGGCTTGGTACGTAAATGGGACAAATTCCGCGGGCAGGCGGCGGAGAACACGGCAATCGGTATAAGAGTGGCAAAATTCCGGGTACTCTAAATTTTGGCAAACCGATATAGATCGCTATAGCTTTTTGCCTTGGAGATTCGGCTGTTAACGTGCCATGTCTGAATAGTAACTACGCGAGATTTTTTGGAACAATTTTCATTGGAACAATTGAAAATAAAAAATTGGTGTATTCCTAAATAAGCTATGATATAATCATAGCCGTTGAACCTTTTAACTTATATTTTTAATAAGGGGGGTTAATTATGAATTTACCTGAAGTAAAACTTGGTCTTATTTCGGTTAGCAGAGATTGCTTTCCGATGACGCTCAGCGCCAGACGCCGAGAGGCTGTAGCGGGTGAACTGGCTTTAAAGCACATTGATATTTATGAATCAAAAGTCACCGTCGAGAATGAAGTGGACGCCTTAAAAGCACTGGACGACGTTAAAGGCGCCGGAGTAAACGCGTTGGTTATTTTTCTGGGCAACTTCGGACCGGAAGGGCCCGAAACCCTTATGGCCTCAAAATTCGACGGACCAATTATGTTCGCCGCGGCAGCCGAAGAAACCGGAGAGGATTTAATTGACGGACGCGGAGACGCGTATTGCGGAATGCTTAACGCCTCTTACAATCTGGGGCTGCGCAATATAAAGGCTTACATCCCCGAATACCCGGTAGGCACGGCCGCCGAAGTGGTAGCGATGATATCCGATTTTATTCCGATTGCCAGGGTTCAAATTGGAATTAAGAAATTAAAAATATTCTCGTTCGGTCCGCGTCCTTATGATTTTCTGGCATGTAACGCGCCTATTAAGAACCTATTTGATCTGGGTGTGGAGATTCAAGAGAATTCCGAGCTAGATCTGTTTGCCAGCTATAATGAGCACAAAAATGACGAGCGCATTCCGGGCGTTGTTCAGGATATGATCGACGAGATGGGCGGCAAGGGCAATCCAAACTTTTTGGAAAGATTGGCTCAATATGAGATCACTCTTTTGGATTGGGCGGAGAAAAATAAAGGCGCCAGCGAGTATTTCGCGTTCGCCAATAAATGTTGGCCGGCGTTTCAGACTCAATTCCACTTTGTGCCATGTTATGTGAACGGCAGATTAACCGCCAGGGGCATTCCGGTCTCGTGTGAAACGGATATTTACGGCGCTTTAACCGAGTATATCATTACCTTGGCTTCCGAAATCGCTCCGACTTTGCTTGATATTAACAATACCGTGCCTTATGACCAGATTGAGAAAAACGCGGAAGTCTTTAAAGGATACAAGCCTAACGATGTCTTTATGGGATTCCACTGCGGCAATACATCCGCTTGCTATCTGAATAAGCCTGAAATGAAATATCAACTTATTATGAAACGTTCTTTGGAGCCAGATTCTGAGCCGGATATTTCGCGCGGCACTCTGGAAGGGACTATCCAACCCAGTGAGATTACTCTGTTCCGTTTGCAATCCACGGCGGATTCTCAATTGAGAAGTTATATAGCGGAGGGCAAGGTGCTGGATGTTGATCCATGTTCGTTCGGAGGGATCGGCGTTATCGCGGTGCCGGAAATGGGCCGTTTCTATCGGCACGTGCTGATCGAAGGACGTTTTCCGCATCATGCGGGCGTGGCTTTCAAACATGTCGGCAGGATATTGTTTGAGGTTGTGAAGCAGCTTGGCGTTAATTGGGTTGGCTACAACCATCCCGCCGGTGTGCTCTACAAAACCGAGAATCCCTTCCGTTGATTGATTATGCTAAAAAAACTAAAAAAGGAAGTTTACGAAGCGAATATGGCTCTTCCCCGCTATGGGTTGGTTACGTTTACATGGGGTAACGTAAGCGGAATAGATACAGAGCGGTGTTATATGGTTATCAAACCCAGCGGCGTGGCATACGAGGACTTGACGCCAGAGCTAATGTCCGTCGTCAGTTTAAAGGGTAAGCACATATCCGGCGGCAAGCCTTCCTCCGATACGAATACCCATTTGGCTTTGTACAATAGATACTCGCAGATTAAGGGTATTGTTCATACACATTCCGTCTGCGCCACGGCTTGCGCTCAGGCGGGCGTCGCCATACAATGCCTGGGGACTACCCACGCGGATTATTTTTATGGCGCGATACCGGTTACTCGCGCCATGACAGACGATGAAATCAATGGTTCTTATGAAGCGGAAACCGGGAATGTTATTATTGAAACTTTGGATTCGGACCCAACGCATCGTGATCCCATGTATGTTCCGGCGGTGCTCGTTAGTAATCACGGGCCGTTTGTTTGGGGCGACAGTCCGGATAACGCGGTGCATAACGCTGTAGTTTTGGAAGAAGCGGCAAAGATGTTTATTCTATCTCACAGCCTTAACCCCAATATCAGCGGCATTAATCAAACATTGCTGGATAAACACTTTTTGCGCAAGCACGGGGCGAACGCGTACTATGGTCAGTAATCCGCAAGGTTCTTTTCAAATCGGACAGACAGAACAGATAGGATATTTGGGGCCTGCCGGTACTTTCAGCCAGCAGGCCGCAATGCTTGTTAGAGAAAGAGAAAAGTGGGATGGGGAGTTAATACCTTTTTCTTCAATAATTGAGCTGCTTGAGGCGGCGGATAAATTTGAAATTAAATACGCTGTCGCGCCTTTGGAAAATTCCACGGAAGGCGCAATCAATATCACGCTGGACAGTTTGATCTTTGAGCTGGATTTATTTATTCAGCGGCAGATTGTATTGCCCATAAGTCATTGCCTGATGAAGCGCGCGGGAACAGAAAAGATTAGCCGGGTTTACGCGCACAGCCAGTCGCTGGCTCAATGCAGAGGGTATTTAAGAACTCATTATCCCCAAGCGTTGTGCGTTCCGCTGTTTAGCAACGCGGAAGCCGCGCGGATGGTCAGTGAGGGTGAGCAAAGCTCCGCGGCGATTGCGCCCGGGTTTGCGGCGGACATATATAATTTAAAAGTTATTGCCGCCGGGATTCAGGATCAAAAGAATAATTTCACGACATTTATCGTATTGTCCGGAGAATCTACACGTATCTTTGAAAACAGCAAAACGACTGTAGCCTTCTGCACAAATAATGATCCCGGAGCGCTTAATAAAATCTTGAATGTATTCTCCGTTTGGGATATAAATATGACTAAGATAATCAGCCGGCCGTTTAAAAACAGACCTGGCGAATATGTGTTTTATGTAGAGTTAGAGGATTACAATAATAATGACTTATCAGACGCGCTAAAGCTGCTTAAACGCAAAACGCCATTTTGTAAATATTTGGGTTCGTATGCCTGACAAGGCGGGGATTAGTTTGGATATAACTGCTAACATAAGAATAATTGAAATGTTAAAAACGGAATTGCTGAAACACGTCGCCGATCTGCACGAGGCTTTATTAAAGCAAATGCCACTGGCTGAACGAGAAGAACTTCTGTCTCGCATAGTAATAGACTGTTATATGCTTACGCGGCGTATCGGCGGATCATACGAACAGTTGGACAATAATATTTCGGATACTTTGCGGCTAATGCTTTTGGACGGTAAGGAACCCTCGGTCAGAGACGCGGGCGGACTTATAAAATTTTTTGAAAGCAGGTGAAAAATAATTAAGGTTATTTTACTCGCCGACGTAAAAGGGGTCGGTAAAAGGGATCAAATCATAGAAACTTCCGACGGACACGCGCGTAATTTTCTTATACCAAAAAAACTTGCGGTAGAGGCGACGCCCGCTTATTTAAGAGATATTGAGGCGAAAAAGAAAGCGGAGTCACGCCGCAAGATAGCGGACATGGAAACAGCCCAAGAATTGTCAAGAACGCTTAGCGATACGGTAATTGAGATTTCTGTTAAGGCCGGGGTAAACGGGAAGCTTTTCGGAGCGGTTACAAGCAAGGAAATAGCCTCGGTTTTATCCTCGAAAACCGGATTGATTATTGACAGAAAGAAAATTCTGCTTAATGAGCCTATAAAAACCATTGGCGAAAAACAGATTGAAGTTAAACTTCACCCTCAAGTGACCACAAAGATCGTTGTAAATATTAAAACCGTGTGAACAACGCAAGACCTCCTCCCCCGCCACGCGATGGCGGGGGAGGAGGTCAGCTTTTTAAGTTATTAAACGGGCGGTAAATCATGAATAATAATCACTTTTCAGACAATTCAAACTCTGTTTGGCAGTGTATGAAATTTAAGTACTTTCTTATGCTGCTGATGAATCCACGTATTGTTTTGCAACGACTTTACAACAAACAGGACTATGGAGAACCGTCTGACCTTGGCAAGCTGCTTAAATACTTATATGACTCTTGCCTGATGTACTCTTATGAAATTGATTCCGCGACAGAGAAAATAATCAAGAACTTTGACGAACGAAGAAGAAGCACATTCATTTCTTGCTACTACAATTCGCAGAGCATTACCGAGAATATGTTAGCTAGATTCGGCGGAGATTCAGGTATTGCCGTCTGTTTCCATAAAGCGAAACTAATTCGGCGCTGCGAAGCGGACACAATACATAAGACAGTTTTGCACAGCGCGGTAAAATATCAAGATTTCTCGTGTTACGACACAGTTGAAAAACTCAAAGAAGACATTGAAAGTCTGGATTTTTTCTTCAACAAATTTCAAGAAAACAGCGACGAACAAGAATTCCGGATAATACTGGACGAACGACAATTGTACATGGTACCGAACGCAACAGGTGACGGCACATTATTCGATGATTCTTACGCGGACATAGTGAAGTTTATCCCTATTGGTCTGGATAGTATTACTCGAATCGCGGTTCGCCGCCAGGATTTTGACGATGAATATTTCATGCCGAATCTTTGCGAAAAATTCGGCTTAAATCTTAGCAAAGATGAGCAGAACAAAAGGTTAATAAACCCCATAGTATCCTATGAGGCTGTATATGAGGATAATTATGATAAATAGAATCTACTCCGACGATTATAGCTGTTTCAATCAAAAAACAGAATTGAAAATGAAATATGGCGACGATACTGTAAAATTTGTAAGTGATTTTTATACGCGTTTAAAAATTGAAGCGCTATTGCTTGGAAAAATAGTTTTAACCGATTCTCGATTTTTTGATTTACCGGCGTTCAAGCTGATGAAAGACGACGAACTTCTGGCATTTTTTGATACGGCAAGGGATAATAATATGCTTGAAGTTAGGTACAGGCCGAATACTAAGCGGAGCGGTTTAATAAAGCAAATGTTTCTTAAAAAATATTGGTTTGAATCCACCTCAAATCAGCAGCTCTCAAATTTCCTGCTGAATATTGGCGACGAACTTGCGGCGCTTGAAGGTAATGGCCGTATAATCATTGACGATACAATAGAATCGTATTTTAGAAGCATAGAAATTTACAAAGGCGCTGAATTGAAAGTTATTCGTTCCTCATATGAAAATTTCAAAGACCGAATGATTCTACTTGAAGAAATCAGAACCAAGCGATGCAAAAGCTTGTTTGTGCCGTGGGGAGAACGCGCTGAAGATCTTGCTCAAACGCCAAAATACCGAGACTTATCCGACGTAATGAGTCAAAATAAAAAAACAATGATTGACTTGTTCACTAATCGTGTTAATGATTTGGACGATAACTCAAAACAGGTAATACTTAAAGAGCTAAATAAACCATGGCCATTATTGACTGAAGTGAAAATAGCTGCCGCGAAAAGTGAGAAAAGCAAGGAATTCTATACCCTTTTCCAAAATTGGTATAAGCTTGGAATAGCGTGTCAGCATTTTTCAAATATAGTTGAACTTCAACACCAACCGGCGTCCTCTGATATGCTTGAACTGACTCTCGGCTCCGGCAGTCGCCGCAAAGCCTTTCAAGTGAATTTATTCCCCAAAGAAATACGAGAAATTATTAATGAAGA
>JAISRJ010000117.1 GCA_031273705.1 Clostridiales bacterium | reverse complement strand
ATTGTTTTCATTAGGTGATTATACATTAAAGAAAGATGACAAGACTGACACCATCATTGGTTGCTATTATCTTAATACACGTAAAATCATAGGCATTTTTCCAGTTAAAAGTGAATATTGCGATATTTATATTAACAGTGTCAAAGATGGTAGTTACATAAATCAAATAGACAATAATGTTATTACTGTTAATTATGGAGTAATAAGCACAAATGGGAAAGCCGTTATTTTCAAAACAACTGAATAGCAATAATATTTTGGAGGTGAAATCATATAAACCTTATAAAAAAGAATAAATCAATATCTATTCTATTATCCATAATACCCGGGTTAGGTCAATTATACAATGGTGATTTGCTGAAGGGATTGGCGTTTTTATCAGTAACAATAATATTTGCAATTGAAATGAACATCTTTGGCATTAGCGCTTTAAAAAATTTTATTACTTTAGGCTCTACCCCAACAGCAGACAATTCATTGTTTATGATGATAGAGGGAGCGTTACAGATTATAATCTGTTTGGTATTTATATTGGTGTTCATCGTAAGCGTGAGAGACGCAAAACAAACTGCTATTTCGATAAATAAAGGCAATATACCTAATAGAGCTTTTAAAAATGTTGTACGGTTAGTTATAGATAAAGGCTTTGCCTATCTTTTGACTGTACCGGCATATATTATGATGATAATAGCAATTGTTTTTCCGGTTCTCGTTACAATATGTATAGCGTTTTCTAATTACGATTTTAAACACATCCCTCCTGCTAAACTATTAGATTGGGTAGGCTTTGAGAATTTTAAGAATATTTTTATCTTGAGTTCCTATAGAGCAACATTTTTAAAAGTCTTTATATGGACGGTAATATGGACTTTAGTGGCGACTACACTGCAGATTGCCTTGGGTATATTTTCCGCTATACTATGCCATCAAAATTTTGTAAAGCTAAAGAGAATTTTTGGGGTAATATTTTTATTACCGTGGGCCGTACCCTCATTTATTACTATTATGAGTTTTTCTAATATGTTTAATGACTCAGCCGGTGCAATTAATACACAGATTATTCCTATCCTAAATTATCTGCCTTTTGTTAATATTGGTATGATACCTTGGAAAACAGATCCGAATTGGACTAAAGCCGCAATTATCATGGTTCAGTGCTGGCTCGGATTTCCCTATGTATATGTGCTTGTAACCAGTATCTTGCAATCAATACCTATTGATGTATATGAAGCCGCTACTATTGACGGCGTAAATGCATGGCAGAGATTTACAAATATTACCTTTCCATCGATAATATTGATAGCCGCCCCTACTTTTATAACACAATATACCGGCAATTTTAATAATTTTTCTGTTATATACTTATTCAATAATGGCGGACCTGGCTCGCTTGGCAACAACGCCGGTACAACCGATATATTAATTTCATGGGTTTATAAAATGACTACTGGCGGATCACCGCAATACTCAGTTGTCGCTTCTATTCTACTCATAATTTCCGCAGTTGTTATCGGAGTATCAATGATAGTCTTTAAACAAACGCACGCTTTAAACTTGGAGGATTGATGTCAAATGAATAGCAGCGCAAGTAGAAAAAAAATACTTATACAAATAATCACTTATACTATTCTGGTATTTATTTCGTTGACAATCCTCTATCCTCTGGCAATAACAGTCATTTCCGCTTTTATGCCTGGTAATCTTATGGCGTTTAAGCTGAATATTAGTTCAAAATGGACACTTGAAAACTTCAATAGGCTCATTAATACTACGCTATATGTAACTTGGTACAGAAATACACTGACAATAGCGCTCTTTACTATGTTAATTCAGTTAATAATAGTATCTTTAGCCGGTTATACTTACAGCCGGTTCCGATTTTCTGGGCGCAAAAACAGCCTGAAGTTTTTCCTAATAGTCCAAATGATACCAACAATGGCCGCGTTTACGGCTTTTTATGTGATGGGACTTATGATAAATGGTCTTGATAAATATTGGTATATCACTTTAATATATATTGGGGGAGGTATACCTATGAATACTTGGCTGATGAGAGGCTACTTTGATACAGTGCCTATTTCATTGGATGAAGCCGCTCGAATAGAGGGGGCGGGACGGCTTAGGGTTTTTTGGCAAATAATACTGCCCTTAGTACGGCCAATGATTGCCGTACAAGCGCTATGGGCATTTATGACTCCCTTTGGCGAGTACATGCTGGCAAGATTCCTATTACGCTCATCAGATGCTTTAACAGTTTCCGTTGGTCTTCAAACTTTTGTAGCCGACCCAAGAACGCAGAAAGTTGCTTTGTTTGCGGCTGGAGCCATCTTAGTTTCATTACCGATTGTTATTCTATTTTTTGTTCTGCAAAAAAATTTCGTCAGTGGTCTGACTTCCGGCGGCGCTAAAGAGTGATCTTACAGCGCCAATCAGGTTTCGACATATAAAATAGCAGATTTGTGAACACTCCCACGAGCTGAAACTCATGGGAGTGCGGCGGTATTATTTCAAAATCACCGGGGGTCACACAGGGAAAAGCCCTCGTGAGCCTATGACAACAAAAATAACCGCCCGGCTGTTAGCTTTGGCGGTTATTTTTGTATAAACATGACATCAGAGTATCAGGGAATATAAACGTTCTTCTTATCTTCCACACTTCCGTCGGAGTACACGAACTCGCCGTAAGCGGAGAAGAGATAATTCTCGCCGTGTACATTACCTTCTTTTTGTCCGGCGTGACCAAACGAACGCCCTACATCATGCAAGCGTTTCACATCCATGAGAAACAGCAGACTGTTTCCGGTCGCCCCTCTGCGAGACATGTTTTGCTCTATGCAGCTTACTAAATAAATACCATCCTTAATCTTAATATATGACGTCGGTTCGTCATATGGATATTTTTCAAAATTCGCCGCTTCTTCCGGGGTGGGCGGTGTCATTCCCAGCAATGCCGGACTACCGGGCGGGAATGTGCCGCGCATATAGTACGGGCTGTAATACACGTGTATAATTTCCCATCTAGGCGCATAATGCCATAATATGCGTTTGCCAACTAAATCGGAAGTATATCCGTGACGAATAAACGGCAGCTGGTAGCCGGTTATTTCCAACGCGCCAAAATCAAATTCAGTTTTTACCAGATATGGATATTTATCATTGAAATTTGTAGTAGACCGCGCGTAGGTTACCAATCTTTGCTCCAGGTCAACGACCAGTGTAATATTCGTGCGCGGCTTTACATCAGTCAATTCAAAATTAACAAAATACGTGAGTTCGTCGGTCTTGCCGCACTCATAGGATTCCTTACTCGCAGGCTGACCATACACAGACCATTCAAGTAATGTTCCGGAAATAAACTTCACATAGAAATCATTTTCCGTATTCATTATCAATTTATATTCTTTACCGGCTAATTCATAATTAAGCGGCGAACGGTACTGTGATATACCCTCGAAGGTCGGTTCTTTGTCGTAGATACCAAAATATCCGGCGGGGTCGGGAGCGATATTTACCTGGGCTGATCTCGCGGGTTCGGATAGCTTTCCGGCTTTAGGGGGTTCGGCGGCTTTAGGCGCTTCATCCGGTTTGCTGTCCGAAACAGCGGTGAATCTGCGGCGGACATGGAAGGCGTTCTCTACTTCATCCACCATCGCGACCGCGTAATCCGCGTAACTGATATAACTCTCGTTTGTGGAGTTTGTAATCGCAAAATCCCCGCCCAGAGTATACGTTCCAGTTCGCTTGCCGCCATAATCAAAAGTATAGGCTGGAGAAAAATACGTCCAATTAATGTCCGCCTGCTGCAGTAACTTAAAACCTTCCGCCATATCCGCGGGGTCACGCCGCCAAGCTTCCGGTATTTCATCTAAAAATCTATGTTTCTTGCGCGGGTCGGTGTAAAGACTCGCGGCTCCGCCCACTATAAGCAATCTAACGTCCGGCAGTTGTTTAAATACCTCAATCAACTTCGCAATCGCGTTTTTATAAACATTATAATGTTCCTCGCCAAAAGGCAGACCATACGCGCTGATCACGGCATCCAATCCCGACAAGTCGGACGGTATCAAATCATAGATATTTTTTTCTAATATATGGTGAAAACCCTTGCTCTCTACTTTAGACTTTTCACGGACAATAGCGGTAACTACATGCCCGCGATCAATCGCCTCTTTAGAAATTAAAGCCCCGGCTTTACCGTTAGCTCCGATAACTCCGATTTTCATAAAAAACCTCCTCAACAATTCCCTGACATTTTTACCACTTGAATAAATCTTTCGTATTATATGAACCAAGGTTATATCCCCTCGCGCCATATGCGTAGAATTCAAAACGCTGTCCGTGAGTTATTCCGTAAAAAGTTCCCACATCGTGCATAAGGTGCAAATTCATCAGTACAACGCCTTGCTGGCCGGAACCAAACGTCTCTACCCAGGAATATAGATAAACATGATCGTTTATTTTATAATATTTGCACGGCGCGGTGCCCAACAAACCCGTACCGGGTCCGTTTAAGATTACCCAGGCTATGGAATAAGGCGAACCGTAAATATGTTGACTGCATATATCGTCTCGGTAAGACCAACCCATAGAGCCGCCGACCAGTTCCCGCGTGGGATGGTGCCGCCAAGCCAAGGAATAGCGCGTGCCTTCGCTTTCAATAACCCCGTGATAAATCTTCTGTCCCACATATCGGGCGGCTAACGGGGTTCCCATAGTAGAGATAATCAAGGTCATAAGATTCATTTCTATATCCAGTACGGCGGTGACCGAGGTAGCCGGGCGGGAATCTTTTATCAGATAAGCGACCAGGAAAATAGATTTGTCGATCTGAAAAGCTTCATAATATTCCTCGCGCTCTCCTTCTCCGGAATCCCAAATTAATTTATGCCGGTCTATAAACGAATATTTAATCGTGGGTCCGTCGTCGGAACGCAGAGTCAAATTCTTGCCCGCCAGCTTTAAACTAAATTCCGGCCGCCTGCCTGTAAGGTCGCCAGTCAAACAATCAGGGCTGTTTGCCACCAAGTCAGCGACTTCCTGCTCGGTCATGTCTATCGCCATTCGTCTGGGTCTATACGGTCGAAGCAGTTTGTTCATTCTGTCGCTCCCTCTTCACGCTCTTTTGGAGGCCAGTCAAAATCTTTATCCATCTCGTTAGGCAAGTGCAAATTAGTAAGCTGCCCCACATCCTTACCAATTGCCCCAAACGTATAACACTCGAACTTACTGTCTCCGTTAATTCCAAAGAAGCAGCCTACATCGTGCATATCAAACAGATTCATCAGAGCGAACCCCTGCACTCCGGCACCTTCTGTTTCTACCCAGGAATAAATATAAACATGGTCGTTAATTTCAACATAATTGCAGGGCGAGCTTAACAGCATTCCTCCGTAAAAAGAATTGAAATCCACAAAAGCCGAATACCACTTAGAAGCGTATATATGCTGGATAGAGAATGTCGGCGAGTAAGTCCAAATGATGGATCGCCCGACTAAATTGGTCGTCAAGCTATGCCTGGCCGCCGTCGGCTTTATTGAATCCGAAAATTCCGTGGATTCCGGGGATTCCGGGGATTCCCCGGTTGGGGAAAAATACCCAAACACAATATCCCTATCCACTTCTCGAGCGGAAACCTCATTGCCTATTTTACAGAAGAATGTAGTGACTAAACCGGTATTCATTTCCAAAACAATCATTCGCGCTTGCTGCGGAGAAGTATTTTTCACAATGTGAACGACTAAGATAACATGCTCGTCGGCTTGCAGCGCTTCATAGTATTCCTCTTTTAACTCGCCGGAAGTATCTTTCCAATAGAGTTTATGGGCGTCCGCGAATTGATAGTCAAATTCAAAGCCGTTATCATACTTTATATTATATTTTTTACCCGCGAGATCTTCGTAAAAGGGAGGACGGGAAGACGCCAGTCCTCCCTGGTTATAGACCGTCGTGTTTTTTACTATTCGATCTATCTCTTCCTCAGAAAATTGCGGATAGGTATATACAGCCATGTTTCACTTCCTTTCATCAATTAGTGTTTCCAATTATTCGACCGGGTTTTCAAACAGACCCTAGGTAAATATTAGGTTTGGACTCCAACACGCCGTCCGAATATACAAAACTGCCATACGCTCCAAAAATATAATTCTCCGGTCTAACCTTACCTTCCTGCAATCCGGCATGACCAAACGAACGGCCTACATCATGCACTCGTTTAGTATCTATAAGAAACAGCAGAGAATTCCCTGTCATGCCTCTCTTAGCCATGTTTTGTTCCAACACGCTGACCAGATATAATCCGTCGCGAATTTTAATGTACGACGCTTTTTCGTCATATGGCTCGCGTTCCAGCAAGGCGTTAAATTCTTCCGGAGTAGCGTCTCCCCAACCTGTATTGGGAGGAAATGTAACCCGGCAGTAGTTTTCGCAATAATATACGTGGATAATCTCTAACGACGGGTTGTAATGCCAGTGAATGCGCTTGCCAACCAGATCTTTCGTATACGCGTGGCGCTCCGCCGGAACCTGCTGCCCCGGAATGTCAACATAACCAAAGAAAAATTCCGCCTCGCATAAATAGATATACTTTTTATGAAAGTTTGTAATCGTTTTGACCATCGTGACCAATCGTGAGGCTAAATCTATTATCAAAGTAATATTTGTGCGCGGTTTTAGCAATGTAAACTCAAAGTTTACAAAATACACGTCTTCCAGCTTCGCGCACTCATAACGCTCGATAACCCCGGCTTCGCCGAACTCGCCCCATGTTAATGTATTAGCCGAACTGAAATTGATAAAATACTCCTGCTCTATCCCCCCATCAAACACCAATCGAAACTTTTTACCATCCAGCTCAAAATTAAGCGGATCACGGTATTGGCTCATACCCTCAAAAACCGGTTCTTCGGGCATTATGCCGTAATAAGGTTTTCCCATCTGATACCTCCTATTTATTTAGATATAGAAAATTCTGTTATGCTCGCGAGCGTAAGCGTTTGCCAACGGCAAACAAGGGTTTTTCAGCGTAAGGCAAAGAAAATGGTTACGTGTCGTGCCGCAAGTATGAAAATATAGTGCCTTGACAAATACGGCAATAAATATAAAATAATCATAGGTAGATTTGTATAACTTACTGCCTAGCCACCACCGGCGCGAAGCGCCGGTGGTGGCTAGGAGCTAAATAGTAACATAAATTGTTTGGAGGTGACAAATTGCGGCTTCTATTAGTTGACGACGAGTTTTTTGTTCGCGAGCGTATTGTTAGGCAACTTGACTGGCAAGGTCTGGGCATTGACGATATTAGGCAGGCTTCTAATGGCGTCGAGGCTATAAAAATGTTACGCGATTACTCGCCGGACATTCTACTGACCGACGTAAGAATGCCTAACATGGACGGCTTGCAGTTGGCGGAGGAAATTATTCGTCTTAAACCAGACTGCAAACTGATATTTATCAGCGGATATTCTGACGCTCCTTACCTGCGCACCGCTATACGTCTGCGAGCTGTTAGCTATGTAGAGAAACCTATCGATATGGTGGAATTAACTGACTCCATCCGCAACGCCGCCGAAAATGTGCGACGTGAGCATTTTATCGAGAATAATCTACAAAAATTTAATAAGAAGAACCGCATTGCCCAGATAATTTCGGCCGCTAAGCGACTTACACAGCAAGAAACTCTTAACGACGCACTCGAATCTGTCAGCCACTTATTCGATGTTCTCGACTATACATATTTTTTTACTGTTGCCGCCCGATTAATAGGCCATGAGGATAGCAATATAACGGATGAAGAATTAGTTGCGCTAATCTGCGACGTATTTACGGGCGACTGCCGCGCAGTCAGCTTTCGTAAAGCGGACAGGATTATTATTCATGTCTTTTGCAAAACGACAAATTTTAAACGCCGTGAAAAGCTGGAATATTATTTACGTAACCTAACTTCTCAGTTGGCCGGGCTTAATCTAAAGAGCGTTTACGCGATCGGCAGGGCGGACACATCGCCGAAAATCTTTCACGATTCTTACGAAACCGCCGTTCAAGCGCTTTCGCAGTGTTATTATAAAACCCCGGGCTGTATATGTTATTACAGGACGCACGACTTGAACTCATTTGATTTTGAAAAGATTGCCCTATCGGACTTTTCCCACGCGCTTATAAAAGATTCGGCGCAACACGTCGTAAATATAATCAATAATCTAACGACCGCCATTAAAGCATACGACTCAACACCCCCCAATCACGCGATACGTTTTTACTATACGATAATAGTGATGATACTCCGCGCCGCCGAACAAAGCAATACAGTAATATTCGACGAATTTGAGGATGAATACGCCATATGGGATCACATACATAGCCTTCCATTTATAGACGACTTGCACAGCTTTGTGATTCTAGCGGCTAATCGATATTTTAACGCCATTAAGAGCGCTACCGGCAACGCGGTCGTTAATCGCATTATCGCCTACTTGCGTCAGAATTATCACAACCCCGATCTAAGCGTCACAATCATTGCCGATAACTTGCGGTTGTCTCCTACCTACATTTGTCATTTGTTTAAAAACACTGTGGGAGAAACATTAGGTAACTTTCTAACACGGCTTCGCATCGGCAAAGCCCGTGAATTAATAGAAACCGGTGAATATCGGGTAAAGGATGTAGCCCGAATGGTCGGATACCGCAATGGCAACTATTTTTCATACGTATATAAAAAAGAAATGGGTGAATCACCCAGTGGTCTAAAAACTTGAATGTCCTGTTAAATAAAACCATTGGATTTGTAAGATTATTACAGGTAAAACTAAAATATCTAAGATTCGGCGTAAAAATGAATATACTTGTAATCGCTTCGATTTTTATTCCGTTGATAATTTCTTTGGTTCTCTTTAACAGCTATGTAACCAACTCGGTTTACAGCCGTATGCGCCTTAACGCAAGCAACTCCTTCACTCAATTATATGAAGTGCTGAATAATAATTTTGAAACCATTCGCCGCGATATGTTGCCGATTCAAATAAGCGCCGAGTCTCAAAAGCTATTGCAGCAGGGATTAAGCAATGATCCCGCGCTGTCTCGGCTTAAAACCAAGACACAAGTAAACACAATCGTTCAATATATAGAGAGTGCGAACATATGGAAACTTAAGTTAATGGTTTATGTAAATGAAATGAACGATTTTATTCTGGATGATTTCACATTCTTTCCCATAAGCTCTATAAAAGACGAAGCATGGTATACTAGGCTTACCTCCAGCCCTTATAAAAATATGTGGCGATATGACGACAGCACTATTTCATATTCTGTGCGCGTCTGCGACCCCGCTAAACTAAACAGAACCACATCCGTCATGAACGTGAGTTTTGACATAAAATTATTAAATGAGACATTAACAACTTCCTTACCCGAAGTGGATGGCGCTTGCGTGGTGGTAGCCGATGAAAGTAATATTATCACTCATGTTCAAACCGCGACCGATTGTGTTGATTGTACAAATTTACTGCAAGCTATACCGGTTAGGAAGTTTAGTTCTACCACCGCCAGTGTGCCGTTCATAAACAACACGCGCTATTATGTGCAATCCCGCAGTTTTGAAAAGAACCCCTGGCGGTTGATTATGCTGGTGCCTTATGATGGAACAACCCTGCTGAGCGACAGGCAATGGTACGTAATAGTAATCAGTATGTTATCCTGCGGATTTTTTATATTTTATATGTCATTAAGATTCTCCAGGCGGGTTAGCCGGCGTATCAGCCTGGTTTCCGAATATATGAGTAGCTTAAAAAACGGTGTGTTGGAGCCATTGCCGCAGGTTGTCGAGGGCGACGAGGTTGGAAACTTATTTGAAAGCTATAATTATTTGACAGAAGAATTAAGTATGCTGACCACAGCCAGAAATTTGGCGATGCAAACCGCGAATAAAGCTGAAATAAAAGCTTTGCAATCGCAAATAAACCCTCATTTTCTATACAACACTTTAGAAATGATCAACTACTACGCCTATGAGAGTAAACCGGAAGAAGTCGAGCGAATTGTAAGCTTGCTCGCGAGATTTTATAAGCTGTGTCTTAATGTAGGGCGTGAGTTGTCGGATCTGGGGCGTGAGATAGAGCTGACGGAAACATATCAGAGCATACAAAACATTCGCTATCGCGGGGCGATAACTTTAAAGTGGGATATTCCGACAGAGCTTTATCAACATACTGTGCCTCATTTAATCTTACAGCCGATAGTAGAAAACGCGATAAAGCACGGCATACTAAAGCGTGACGACCAAACCGGCGTTATCCATATTCGCGCGCATAGATTAGAGGAAGATCTGCTTATAGAAATATCGGACGACGGAGCCGGAATGACCGATGAAAGCCTTCGCAGAATATCCGCGGGGCTACACCTTGCCAATGATATGTCGGTGGACGGCAGTCACTACGGGCTGAAAAATATCCACGAGCGTTTGATTGCTTACTATGGCGACGGATACGGTTTAAGCTTTACCAGCCAACCGGGATTGGGCACGACCGTAACCATTCGTCTGAAAGTCAGAGAACCTGAAACTACCCGATGATGAATAATTACCAACAGTTTTATTATACCGCCAATGATTTATTAATTGTCTATAATTAATTGTGTTAATTACTAAAATACTGTGCGTATTTCGTTATCATTCACTATCAACCAATAGTTATGCTGTACAATATATCTGTAAATTTTTAGGATAGACAATATATTTATATAAAACGCAGTTATTCTAAGAACTGCGTTTCTCTTTTTGCG
>JAISRJ010000212.1 GCA_031273705.1 Clostridiales bacterium | reverse complement strand
CTACATAAACGCGCATGACGCGCTGGCGGAAATTCAGCCCTTATCGAGTAATGAAAGTAACCTCTTTAATATCCTGCTTTCCATCAATAACGCCCGATCTAACGCGAGCTTGCGCTCTTTTGAAAACTTGCGGCGTTATTTTTGGAGAGAAAACAAGATACGGGATTCAACTTTGGAATCGTTTGACAAACAGACAGTTAGTATCTATGACAGGTTTGTGGAAGAGAACCTTTGCGACGATCGAGCAAAATTTGAATATGCCTGCATACGATATTTTGGGCTTCATTGTGAAAAAAATCTAGATATGCCCGCAATGCTGCTATGGAAGTTTAGTGAATTATATATGGATCCACAATTTGATACTGAACGCGCAATTTATGGCGCGCACTTAATGGCTTCCGGTACCCTGCTGAATAAACAAACTTACGGATTACCGACTCTGTTTGATCCGGAGCATGAACATTGGCATGAATGCAGTATCATAGCTTATATTATGCGAAGCAATCCGCAAGATAAAGGAGAAATATTAAATAGTCTGGATTTAGTTAAGAGACTGACAAGTGAAAAACTGCGTAATTATCTCTCCGGAATTATATATGAAAAAACAAATAACCACAAAATAGAAATGTTTTTTTATGAATCCGTCTTTAAATCTACTGTTGACAATGGCCATATTAAACGCGTAGCCAACAGTCCGGCGGAAAATATGTTTGAGGAAAACGCGATTAACATTATTATGAAGCAATACGTACCCCATAAATGGGGATTAGCGTTGGGACGCAAAATAGGAGATTATTATTGGAAAAATAATAGTTATTTCCAAGCGGCTGACGGTTATTCTCTGGCAGCGCAAGAAGGGGATATTATAGCCTTATTTTCTTATGAGCGAACAAAATATTTCTTGGCAAATACACCCGGGGATTTTCTATTGCCATGTGAATACAACATGAAAATAAACCCTGTGGCCGAGGAAGCGTATCTCAAATTTATTTATCTGTTTGAAAGCAGCGATCAAAATCTGCAAATACTTCAACTGGGTTTGGAGTATATAGCCGCCGGAAACAACATCGCGCGCTGGTTTTTGGATGTTTTCCTTAACAAAGATATAAATCACAATCAAATACTTGCGGAAATGCGTGAAGAAACTGGCATTTTATCAAAAGGTATACACATGGCGGCTTTTCTTTCAATCCCAATAGATAATTTTCCCACACAAAGCGCGGCGTCTTACATAAATTACCAGGAGCGATATAATTACTATGAATACATGCGACACGGTTACGGCGTTGATAGAAACGATTTAAAGGTTATGGATGGATTCTCCAGACTAATGGCGCGAGGATATTATCCGGCTTCACTTAAATGGGCTGAATTACTGTCCGATAGGAATTTCAAATATTATGATCTAAATAAAGCCTTAAAGATTTATCAAAATCTTGCTGACTGTGAAAACCCCGACGGATATACCGGGTTAATCAGTCTGTGTGAAAAGGGGGTTATCGAATTGGATGAGGATACTCTGTCCAGATTGCAGTGCGCCTTAATACCTAAAGACGTGACACTGAGCAGGAGTAAGACCCGCATAGCCCAATTGCTTAAAATAATAAAAGCTTCTATAGCCGCTTTTATCTTACTATTTTTGTTCGCCTGCGCAAGACCGGTTATAGATGAACAAACCTTTGCGCAAGGTTTAACTCAAATCGAAGAAACGCCTGCCGTACAACCTACTGAAACACATTCCCCTATTGCGTCGGATACGGAAATAAATCTGCTGATAAGCGATTGGATTGGCTGGAAGCCGGTCATAGACGCAAATGGAGGTCTCTCTACCGCTGACGGTTCTATATTTAATAGTCATTTTGGTATAGACGTAAGCATAACCAGCGAACCGGAAGAGACTCTAACCCCCGGCATTCTGGCGGACGCTTTAGTTAGCGGGGAATATAACGCTATTGGATGTTTTGTCAATCAATACGCGGAAGTGTATCCGCTTCTGCAATCGGCGGATATTTCGGTTAAAGCCATTTATGCTCCGGCAACCTCCGACGGTTGGGATTATATTATAAGTAATGACAATTCGACCATAAACAGTAAAGATATAGAACCTGTAATCGCCTCACGATATGGCTCAAACGCGTTGTTTTTAGCTCTATCCTATTTTGATTCCGTCAGCGGCGCCGAAGCTTTAGATAATATTATCCAATCACTGGAACTTTTTAAAACAAATCAAGAAGCTCTTGAAGTATATAATGATAAAGCGGCGACCTGGCTGGCTACGGACAAAAGCGGCGAATTATCCGGCGAAAAAATTCTTGGCGAGTTTGCTTATGGAACAACCTATAAACCCGAAGCGGTTATCGGCGTAATAGTTGTCAAAGACTCCGTAACATCCAATAACAATCTGTCCGATGGCTTTGTAAGAGGCGCAATCAACGCTTCGAGAGAATATAAAGAGAATTTGGATTACATAAAAGATATACCACTCTATAACGACTTAAGTAACGGCACGATACAATCTCTTATAGATACGGTTAGTTTTGCTGACGAAAATGACAACAAAGACATACTGT
>JAISRJ010000075.1 GCA_031273705.1 Clostridiales bacterium | reverse complement strand
CTTGGCTATTCCGATGTACCACAGACAACCGCGACAATAACGTTTGCCACAGCGGGGAAATACCGTCTTGCGGATATTCAGGCGTACTGCCTACCTTTAAAAGATTATCCGGCGCAGGTGAACGCTCTAAAGTCGGAAACGCTTACTGGTGTAGACATTGGCGCAAACAAAGTGTCCGGTAAAATAACTTTGCAATCGGATAAATACTTATTCCTTAGCATACCATACTCGTCGGGCTGGCGCGCCACAATAAACGGCGTGGCGCAACCCATTCTACAGGCAAATACGGCTTTTATGGCTTTACCGCTTGCCAAGGGCAGCCATGCGATAGAACTTACTTATCGTACACCGGGCTTGTATGAAGGCGCGATTATCTCGTTGCTGGGGTTTTGCATTTTAATTGCGATAATCTGGTTTAAAAAGCGGTTAAAAATTAAAATTACTATAGAACGAACAAATTCAATCTCCGACACGGAAAAATTGGGTGAAAAAAAAGAAGGCGGTTTCTCTCATGACACACGGCGGCAAGAGACTCATAAATCTTCGCTATTAAAGAAGATTATCGCAGGTCTGCCGGTGCTCTCTAACTTAACGGAGCGCTGGAAAAAATACAGCTTCCTTTTTGAGGAACTTGTAAAGCGGGATTTTAAGAAAAAATACAAGCGTACTATTCTGGGTATGCTTTGGAGTATGTTAGGACCCATGCTTCAACTGCTGGTAATGGCGCTTATATTCACAAGATTTTTCGGCAGAACCATGCAGCACTACATAATATATTTATTCGCGGGAAATCTCGTTTACTCATATTTCAAAGAATCCACAAACGGCGGTATGCAATCCCTTATTGCCAATTCGGGGATTATAACAAAAATAAATACGCCTAAATATGTATTCCTGCTTTCGCGTAACGTGTCGGCGCTAATAAATTTCCTGTTAACGCTAATCATATTCTTTATTTTCGTGGCGGCGGACGGCGTGGCGTTTCATCCGCGGTTCCTCACACTGCTGTACCCAATCGGATGCCTTCTTGTATTTAACATTGGCGTTGGGTTAGTGCTGTCGGCGCTGTATGTGTTTTTTAAGGATATACAGTATTTGTACGATATTTTTACATTGCTGCTTATGTATCTATCGGCTATTTTCTATACTGTTGATTCTTTTCCCGCTATGGTACAAAGACTATTTTTGCTTAATCCTGTTTACGCGTACATTCAATATTTTCGGCTGGTTGTGTTGTATGAGTCCGTGCCGTCCTTAAATATACACCTATTATGCGGGTTTTACGCGCTGGCGGTGTTGGTATTGGGTATGATGTTCTATAAGCGTTACGACTACAAGTTCCTTTATTATATGTGATGGAGATACACGATGGTTATTGAACTGAACGACGTCGCCATACGCTATATAGTCGGCGACTTTCGAGATATAGGCTTTAAAGACTATGTAGTGCAAAAAATAAAGCGGCAATATACTGTTAAAGAATTTTGGGCGGTGGACGGAGTAAGTCTTAGATTAGAGCGAGGGGATTTTTTAGGTATAATCGGGGGCAACGGCGCGGGCAAATCCACGTTGCTAAAGGCGGTAAGCGGTATAATGCGCCCTACCAGGGGCACATTAAGCGTCAGCGGGAATATCGCCGCGCTGCTGGAACTGGGTTCCGGCTTTGACGCTGAAATGACTGTGAGAGAAAATACATTCCTGCGTGGCGCGCTGCTTGGTTATACGCGAGAATTTATGAATAAAATGTATGATGAAATAATAGCTTTCGCGGAGTTGGAGGAATTCCAAAACCGTCCGTTTAGACAACTTTCGTCCGGAATGAAGTCACGGCTCGCGTTCTCAATAGCGTGTCTTGTAAATCCGGAGATATTAATTTTGGATGAGGTGCTGTCCGTAGGCGACGGCGCTTTCCGCAAAAAAAGCGAAGCCAAGATGTTGGAGATTATCAGGAACGGCACTACAACGCTGTTCGTCACCCACTCACTGCAACAGATAAGAAAATTATGCAATAAGGTTCTATGGCTAGAGCGCGGCAAGCAACGCGCGTTTGGGGCGGCGGAAGAGGTTTGCGGCATGTATGAGGAGTATCTGGATAGAAAATAAATGCCGTTGAGAATTTGCGTAACCCTAGAAAACCCCGGCATTTGCGCCGGGGTTTCGTTTAACCGGAATTGCCGAAACGGCCCCACATAAATAACCAGAGAGGCTTTAGGGCGAAGCAGGCGGGGGAGTATATCGCCGTCTATTCGTCCAACTTGCCCGCCAATAAATCTATTGCGGACTGGAACATATTATTTACATATTGCTTACCGATTACAAACCGGATTGGTTCCTCGTCTTTTTCAACGGCGTAAAAGTCGTTATTATATTCGTGAAATTTAACTGTAACGTCCGGGTCGCCGGTGTTTAGAACATAATTAATGGTAACAACCGGATCGCCGCTCTTTGTAAAATCAGAGATTGCCGAATCATATGACAACCCAATTAAAATCTGATAGAAATTGCGGAACGCCTCGTCTTGCACACTTTGCCCGTTAAATGTGGGATGAATTTCTTTCTTCGGCGCCGGCGTGGGCAATGGTTCGGGGTTTTCCGCCGCGGGGGTCGGCGTGACCGCCGGGTCGGGAGTAGGTGTGGGGGTTGCCGTAACAGGTACGAGTTTATGATTTATTTCAAACTCATAATTCGCGGCAACCGACTTCACTGTCCCGCTCTCTATATTGTCAATATTCTGCAACGCGATAAATCGCTGTGTAAACCCAAAAATATTTACATCATACAACGCGGCAAGTCCGCTCTTTTTCATAGAAAATACATACGGGTAGTCCGGATACTTAACATACACAACCCCGGATTCTTTTTCCGAGCCGACCAATAAGTGAATCTCACCGGCGGAGTCCTTTATCCAAAATTCCAATTCCGGATCGTCCAGCCCATACCGCGCGTAATCTGTCGGGTTAGCGTCCTCCAAATTATCTATCGTCATGCCGGTAAGCTTATCAATAACGTTCGTCTGAAAGTTTGTGGCGTATAATTCCCAGCCCTTAAACGGCTGAACCATGTTTATTACAAACGCGCCAAACTGCTCTATATCGGCGGTCTTTTCTTCCTCTGTGCCCAGATAATCAAATTCTATCGGGTCTTTGCCTTTTTGCTTTATAAGCACATACTCCAATGTATCGGCGGTAAGTGCGGGTATAGTGGTATCCAGCAAGTCGCCCAGGTTCTTGAAAATGCGCTCACCGGTGGTAGTGTAAATCATGTATATCGCGGGGTCGCCCTCACGCATGGCATAATAATAATCCTTCGCCGGGGTTTGGACGCCGACATTTATAATTTCCGAACTCCCGTCGGTATATAACGCCGTTATCCTTCCGCGAGGCTGATCCAATCCAAACTCTTTTACATCTCCGCTATCCGCGATTTTTTCCGCTGCTGTCAACGAAAATCCTAACCGAGCCATATCATTTACAGTGGTAGTATTAATCGGCGCGGTTTCATGATTTTCTATCCGCCATTCAATCTCCGGAGTTGGAGTAGGCTTTGGGGTAGGAGAATTATCTTGAGCCGGGGTTGGCGCCGCCGTGGCTTCCGGGTCAGGCGCCGCTGTGGGAACAGGGGTATGTGTGGGCAAGACAACAGGCAGTAATGTTAATTTTTCCTCACCCATATCAAACGTAACGGATTCAACTTCCCACGCGTCTTTTTTTAGCAGTGTAACGGATTTTGAAGGTGCCTCCGTGGCTTCCGCCTCCGAACTTTCTGTTTTACCTAAGAAGAAATACGCGCCTGTCAGCCCGCCCAATATTACCAAACATACAACCAGTGTAACAGCCTTTTTCAACTGTGCCGCCTCCTTAGCCAGACAAACAATCCGACGGCTACAATTGAAAGAGGAACGGTAATCGCGCTTAAAAAGGCAAACATCACTACTTGATTCTGTGTCATAGTAAGCGTCGCGGTCGATTCGGGCGATTTGGACGGAATAAATACAGTATCGTCCTTATCTTGCAGCCAGTTGAGAGAATCGACCAGCAGCAAAAAGTTCGCGCCGCCCATAATTTCATTTACCTGTTCGCTGGTAAACGAGGCGTTAGCGATAACCACCAGCTTAGTTACGTGTTGTTCGTCCGTGTAGTAGGAATCCGTAACAGCCGCCATCATCGTAATAGGTCCGTCAACATCGTCCGGCTCTTTTTGTATAGTGGTGGCTTGCGTGTTCGTCTTGCCGTACGCTAGGTCGGAGGTGGTTAAGATGGGTTCGACTGTAATGGAGTTCTTTTTAACAGTTGTCTGCTCCACTCCGGAGCTTTGGATCATCATAGGGCGATAAGAACGCTCTCTTATACTCTTGGTTATGTCGTGGTCCGCCACGTCGGGTACCATGTACATGGGGTTGCTCATTACATAATGATCCGAACTGCCCTCTAAAACGATGTATTCTCCGATAGTAACCCCATAGGTTTCCAAAACCCCGTTAAGGTTCGGCATACTGTCCCCGACAAAGCTAATAGCGAAGACAGCGCGACCGCCGTTTTGAAGATATACTCTCACCTTTTCCGCCGCTTGCGCGGTCCAATCCCTGGAAGGCTGAGTGACAAACAAAATTGTAGCGTCTTCCGGAATATCGCTGAGGGTTATGTCCACATCTTTAATATCGTAATTCGCCATACTTATCTGGCTTTTAAGCGTATCGGGTAGCGGTGCCTCGTTCGTTCCGGAGACCGAGTAAACCACGGATGTGGACTCGGCGGTTACATAATTTATGGCGTTAGTGATTCGGGGTTCTATATCTATAGTGGTCACGTATTCCTGAAAGCTGTTCATATCATAATCCGTGGTGATCATTTCTGTCGGGAGAATTACTTTGTGCCGCTTAGCGCCGACCACGATTACACTGTTTATCGGAACCGTGGTATCAGCGTCGGCGTATTGCTCCGCGAATGTGGGATACAGATATGGATCGCGGTATTCCACGGATATACGCCCGGAGATTCGCTCGTATTGCGTAAGCAACTCTTTGAAAGTGAGCTGACCCACCGCCGAAGAAAACATGGACTCCTCCTCACCGGTTCGGGCAAGAGCGTAAATTGTAACATCCTCATTCAACGCGGATAGAATATCTTTACTTTCATCCGAGATGGAATAGGTTTTATTGACGGTCATATCCGCCTTAATATTCAATCGTTCGGCGACTAGATTAATTAAAATAAGAATGGCTACGGCAATGATGATCATTAGGGTAGAAAAGGAGCCGTACCTAACTTTTTTGTTTTTAAAGGACTCAATAATTTTATTCATACGCCGCTCCTTATTTCCATCTTCTCTTCTCGATTGCGTTTACAGTCAAATAAATAAACGCGCCCGCGAAAGTGATATAGTAGACAATATCCGCGATGTTAAGTATTCCGCTTCCAAATGATGAAAAACGCGCCATAACCGAGAACCAATTGACGGTTTTAACCAGCAGTCCATCGAATATACTGGTATCATAGACGAATAACCCCACAATTATAGCCAGCAGAACTAATCCAAATAATCCGGTGAAGTAGAAATTTTTCGTACTGTCATAGATTAGATACAGAAATACCCCCATGACTATGATAATAAAAATAAGTGAGTTAAGCCCTGCCGCCGAACCTGTGGAAGACGCCGTTATATTAGAATTAATAAAGCTGGCTATGCCATCCATTATATACATAAACAACATTACGAAGAATGTTATAACGGCGGCGATAATTTGATTCTCCGTGCAAGCGGAAACGAACATCCCTACAGAAATAAAACTCGCCATTAACAGGGCGTAGCCCAGATACGCCGTAAAAATTTCTGATGCGGGCAATGTGCCGAATGATGAAATCATCAGCGGGTAAATAATAGTTATCAGCAGAGCGGCAAATGATAAAATAAACGCGGAAAAGAATTTCGCAAGTACGATGCCCAGTACAGATACCGGTGAGGTATAAAGCAGCTGGTCCGTTTTTTGCCTGGCCTCCTCGGCGAACAGACGCATAGTTAGTACAGGGATAAGTATTAAGCAGAATATGGGTATATTGGAAAGCGCGTCTTGAAAATTGCCGCTGCCGTAGTAGAGATTTATAAGTGTAAAAAATATCCCCACCAAACCCACGAGTATAAATAAAAAGATATAGCCTATCCACGAGTTAAAATAACCGCGCATTTCTTTCTTAATAATCGCCAGCATACGGAACCTCCTAGACTGTCTGAAAAATTGCTTCTATATTATTATACATTAGGATACGTTACTATCGCTTCCGGTCTCGTCGCCTGTTATTTGAAGGAATATTTCCTCCAAAGAGAGGTCCAGCGATTTCATTTGAAGAATAGGGAAATTGTGTTTAGCCATACATGAAAAGATTGCCTCGCGAATATCAACATCCTCGTCGCCGGAGATTGTAAGATCGATGGCGCCTGATTCACGGCTGCCCTCTTGCTTTACGGATTTAATAATCGGCATTTCTTCCAGGGCGGCGACAACCTCTTCCGGTTTGCCTTTTACACGGACGTTCATTGAGTGACCATGGGTAAGGTTTTGCGACAGGCGTTCGGGTGTGTCGCTGGCTACAATTTTACCCTTGCTGATAATCATTACCCTGTCGCAAATCGCGCTGACTTCGGACAGAATATGTGAGCTAAGGATTACGGTGTGTTTCTTGCCCAGCTTTTTGATTACATCACGCATTTCGATTATCTGTTTGGGGTCCAGCCCGACCGTGGGTTCGTCCATAATGATGACCTTGGGAAAACCCATCATTGCCTGTGCAAGCCCGACGCGCTGCCGATAGCCTTTAGACAGATTTTTGATAAGCCGAACGGACATATCCGCGATTTTTACCGTTTCTTTTATCTCGCGAATCATTTGAGGACGATCAGTGGATTTTACCTTTTTAATATCCGCCACAAATCGCAAATACTCATCCACGCGCATTTCACCGTACAGTGGGGGTGTGTCCGGTAAATAACCAATGTTCATCTTGGCTTTTTCCGGTTCGGCCACAATATCCGTGCCGTTGATTATAACATCGCCCTCTGTGGAGGAAATGTAACCGGTGATGATATTCATAGTCGTGGTCTTTCCCGCGCCGTTAGGCCCTAAAAACCCCAAGATCTCACCGTCAAACGCGGTAAAGTCGATATGGTCTACGGCGTAGTGCTGACCGTACCGCTTGGTTAGATTTTTAACTTCTATCAAATAAATCCCTCCATAAACTGCTGAAGCAATCAAACTTCATAATAATACATTAAGTTTTATCCTAATACAAGTATTTTCCCATTATACTATCCACATTCAGAAAATTCTAATACTACAGCAGTCTGAATTCCCAAATACTTTATTGATAAAAAAATATTAATGATGTATATTAACCTTATAATAAGTGGAGCACTGCTATGGGGGGTTAAGATGAAAAAAATTTTTGCGCTTGTATTGGCGGCGAGTGTGTTTTTTAGTGGAACAAAGATTTCTTTTGCCGCGGATACTAGAATCAATCTTCAATTAAACGGACTTTTTACAGGATTTAGAACACAGCCTGTTATTAAACAAGGCGTAACGCTTATGGCTATGCGCGAGTTGGCGGGATATGTGGACGCGGACGTAACTTGGGACGATTATAATCAGACCGCGCATTTACGAAAGCAAGGCGCCACGCTTACCATGAAGATAGACACAAAGAGGGCGAGCTTTAACGAAGTACAGATTGAATTGCCTGTAGCGCCGCAGTACAATAACGGAAGGGTTATGGAGGATATTCTGGTGCCCATGCGTTATGTCGCTGAGCGGTTTGGCGGCACAGTCGGCTGGGAGGAATCCACTAAAACTATAACCCTGGATACCGGCAAAGATCCTCTGCAAATAATGGAGATTAACCAGCCTAAAACCGCCAATCCCATTATTATCGAATACGATCAGGCTTTAAAAGACGCTTATTCCGCCAATTCTACTTTGCTTAACCTTAGCGAGTCTTTCGATGTGCTTAACGAGCAGCACAGCGACACGGTAGATCAATTAAGCGAGCTGGGTTATGCCTACAATCTGGATAGCCAGCCGTTTACCGATACATTAAGGGCGTTAAAGAACATAGAGGTAACTATGTCCAGCTTGCCGCATAACGAACAAATGGTTCGAGAGACCACAGAGTACATGCTACGCGGCACACTCTCCTCTATTGCCCAAAACGAAATGGATTTACAGATTATGGAAGAAAACATTAATCTGCAAAGCGCAACGGTAAAGAGTATGAAATTGAAGTTGGAGTTGGGAATGGTCAGCGAAACTAATCTGAAAGCTGCAGAGCAGAGTTTGGAGCAAATGCAGGTAAATAAAGAAGGACTGGAGCTTATAATAAAGGGTGAGCGGGCAAATTTGGGTAAAATTCTAAATTTGCCAATGAATCGCGAGATCATAGTGCTGTACGATCCGACGATCGAAGCGATCCGGCAAGTGGATTTTTCTTCTTATATCGGAGAAGATCCTATGATAAAGCTAAAGCGAGCCGAGATAGATAAAGCCCAATACGCTTTGGATACGGTGGTTAGCGATCTTACGGATTCAAAGCTGCAAAAACAGGCGGATCTTATGACGGCGAACCGCGCCTATGACGATGCCGTGCGGGATTTGAGCGCGGCTATGACTACGACATACAATAAATTAAATCAAATAGCGCAAAATCAAAAATCTTTGGAGATAGATGTGCAAAAGGCAAAGGATAACTATAAAAGCATGTCGATAAATTATCAGGCGGGTACGGTTACCCTGTTTGAACTGGACACCTGCAAGGCGGCGATATTAAACGCCGAAGCCACCCTCGCGAAGAATGAATACACTTTCTGGACAATGACCTTCGGGCTTCAACACCCGTATTTGTTATTGGAATAGCGAACACTTTTGAAAATTACGCCGACAGGTTTCCGTCCGGGTTTCCGTCCGGGTTCCCGCCCGGCGGTTTTTGTATTGATTAGACAAACTAAGCGTGATATACTACGCTTGCGAGTATAACTCCAATTTATAACTCCAATTTATTTGAAAGGATCTAGACTATATGAAACTTTTTATCGACACCGCTAATACGGCTCATATTCGAGAGGCAAATGATTTAGGCGTTATCTGCGGCGTAACCACTAATCCATCCCTTATCGCGAAAGAAGGCAGAGACTTTATCGAGGTGGTAAAAGAAATTACATCTATAGTAGACGGACCAATAAGCGCCGAAGTTGTCGCCTTGGATCACGAGGGGATGGTAAACGAAGCCCGCCCACTGGCTAAGCTGCATAACAATATTATCATAAAGATTCCAATGACGCTGGAAGGCTTAAAAGCTGTAAAGATTCTTGCCGCCGAGGGAATTAAAGCCAATGTCACTTTGATTTTTTCCGCTACGCAAGCGTTGCTTGCCGCGCGGGCCGGAGCGGCGTATGTCAGCCCATTTCTGGGCAGACTGGACGACATAGGCACGGATGGTATGCATTTGATAGAAGAGATCGTCGATATTTTTAACATTCATGAAATCCCTACCGAGATTATCGCCGCTAGTATCCGTCATCCTGTGCATGTGATCAACGCCGCCAGGCTCGGCGCGCATATCGCCACGGTTCCATACGATGTTATTGTGCAAATGAGCAAGCATCCCATGACAGACAAGGGTATCGAAAGATTCTTGAAAGACTGGGAATCTGTATCGAAGAAGTAGGAGGAAATATGAGCGGAAAAAATAAAATCGACGCTTTATCTATAAACACTATTCGGCTTCTGTGCGCGGAGGCGGTGCAAAAGGCAAACAGCGGACATCCGGGATTGCCGATGGGTGCCGCGCCGGCGGCGTATACATTATGGGCAAATTATCTTCGGATTAATCCGCTGGATGCAAATTGGGCGGATCGTGACCGATTTGTCCTTTCGGCGGGGCATGGATCAACTCTGATATATGCTCTGCTGCACTTATTTGGTTTCGGTTTGACGATAGAGGACTTGAAAAATTTTCGCCAGATGGACAGCCTAACCCCCGGACACCCGGAATATGGGCATACCCGCGGTGTAGAAGTAACTACGGGTCCGTTGGGCCAGGGTATAGCAAACGCCGTGGGCATGGCGTGGGCCGAGAAATACCTGGCGTTTAAATTTAATAAATCAGATATTAAATTAGTTGACCATTACACTTACGCCCTTTGCGGGGACGGCTGCTTACAAGAAGGCGTTTCCGCCGAAGCCGCTTCGCTTGCCGGTACGCTGGGGCTTAGCAAGATGATCTTGCTGTATGACTCAAATAATATTACCATAGAAGGTTCGACCAGCCTGGCTTTTAGAGAGAATGTGGCCGCCAGGTTTGAGGCTTATGGCTGGGATACGCAGCTTGTAACGGATGGAAATGATATAGAAGCCATATCCAGGTGCATTGAAAGAGCCAAAGAATCCGACAAACCGTCACTGATTGAGATTAAGACGAAAATCGGATACGGCGCTCCCAACAAGCAAGGTAAGGCGTCGGCGCACGGCGAACCTCTGGGAGAAGAAGAGATTGCGCTTGCCAAGGAACAGATGAAATGGACTTATGAAGAAAAATTCTTTGTGCCGGACGAAGTAAAGATTCATTTCGCGAGAATAACCGCTGAAAAATCCGAAGCTCAAAGCGAATGGAATAAGCTGTTTGAAAAGTATCAAGAGCAATATCCTGAAGATTACGCCGAATGGCAGGTATGGCACAGTGATAAGCTTGCCGTTGATTTGCTTGAAAACGAGGATTTTTGGACATATGAGGGAAGTCCGGCGACTCGCGTGTCGTCGGAGCGGGTGTTGAACAAAGCCGCGAAACTCGTACCGAATTTATTTGGCGGGTCAGCGGATTTAGCGCCTTCCACCAAGACAATCATGAAAGGCAGAGGAGATTTTACAACGGAAAATCCCGGTGGATCTAATCTGCATTTTGGCATACGTGAGCACGCGATGACGGCAATCGCTAACGGTATGGCTGTACATGGCGGATTAAGACCATATGTGGCGGGGTTCTTTGTATTTTCGGATTATATGAAACCCGCGAAACGTCTTGCGGCGTTAATGAAGTTGCCTGTAATTTATATTATGACTCACGACAGTATTGGAGTAGGAGAGGATGGACCTACGCATCAGCCGATAGAGCAATTGGCGTCGCTTAGAAGTATTCCGGGCTTTACGGTAATTCGCCCTTGTGATACCCGTGAAACGGCGGCGGCGTGGTATTTGGCGCTAACCAGAAAATCCCCCACCGCTCTTGCTCTTTCCCGCCAGGGGTTACCCGCTCAGGAAGGTTCGGGCAAGGCGGCGTTAAAAGGCGCGTATATTCTGCGCGGATCGATTGAGGAGATACCGGATATTATCCTATTGGCTTCCGGTTCGGAAGTGGATTTGATATGTAAGGCCGCCGATGAGTTAAAGACGCGCGGAATAAAGGCTCGGGCGGTAAGTATGCCCAGTATGGAAGTGTTTGACGAACAGGATGTGAATTACAGAGAATCGGTTTTACCTAAGACAGTTAGGAAACGTTTGGCTGTCGAGGCGGCGTCCGGATTCGGATGGCATAAGTATATTGGTCTGGACGGAGATATAATTTGTATAAATTCTTTCGGAGCCAGCGGACCCGCCAATCTGTTATTTGAGAAATATGGGTTTACAGTTGAAAATATAGTTAGCCACGCGGAGAATCTACTCTGATTCTCCCCTTGGCTAAAGCGAGCGCACTGAAAAAGCGACTGTTTTCAGAAATGAAAGCAGTCGCTTATCTTAAAAAAGGCCGATTTTTTAGAGTTTGCAACAAAAACACACCTGAGTTATATTGGAAAATGGTTGACTTGCTTGACTTGTTTCTATTATAATAGTAATAATTTAGAAACGATTTAAAACATAGAGGAGTGCTTAGATGTTTTCAGATTTTTACAGGCTGCTGGTAGACGTTGGCACCGCGGTAACCGCAGAGCCGGGAGCGGCGGCGGCAGTCGAGCAGTCTGGCGAGCAAGCGGCCACAGACGTTGCGGCAGCCGGCGGGCTTAATCCTATTTTTATGATTTTAATCTGGGTGGCCGTTATTGGGGTTTTCTATTTTTTCAGTATTCGTCCGCAAAGCAAACGCGACAAACAAATGAAAGAAATGCAATCCTCTTTACGAACCGGCGATAATGTGGTTACTACGGCGGGTTTTTTTGGTAAAATCGCTGAAGTCGGCGACGACTGTTTTATTGTCGAATTCGGTACTAACCGAGGCGTGCGCGTACCCGTTCGTAAATCGGATATAGTTGGTATAAAAGAACCAAAACTTACCCCTAGTCATAACGATAAGGCCGACGGCAAGGATGGAAAATAACATAGGAGCTAACGTAATGTCAGAAAAAATTGAAATAGTTGTCGGCAATATATACGATGGCAAGGTTGTTCGTATAAAACCTTTTGGCGCGATTGTTATTCTGCCGGATAATACTCAAGGGCTGGTGCATATATCCCACATTTCCAACAGCTATGTGCAAAATGTGGACGATCATTTGGCAATAGGGGATATTGTACGTGTTAAGGTACTGTCATATGATAGGTCTTCCGGTAAAATCTCTCTTTCCATGAAAGATATACAGCAGCCGGAATTTGTTCAGGAACGCGCTGCCGCCGTAGAGTTTGAAAAACAGCGTGAGCGCCGGGCTGAAGGCGGTTCTACATTCGAGGAAAAATTTAAAGAATGGCTTAAAGCTTCAAATGAGCGCCAAGCCGGACTAAATAAGAGAAATAAAAGACGCTAAGTCATTTCGCTTAGCCTGGGCTTCCAAAAATTATTTGGAAGTCTTTTTTATATTTATCCAAATAATTGGAGAAAATAATTTTGGCTCTTCTAGACTTTTTTATTCGACAATAACTACTCGTTCTCCTGCTGAAATTTTCAGTAATTTGACATAAATTAGAAATGAAAACTATTTGACGAACGAACAGCCGTTAGCTAAAATGGAATACAAAGCAACAAGAATGCTATAAGGGAGCTGCGAGAGTTTTTACAATTATACGCGAACATTTTTTCGAGTGTATTCGGCTGCGCGCCAGGCAAGGTGAATGAAACATGCCAAAAGGAGGTGGCATGTTGTATATTTCTGTTGGTAGTGACTCTGTTTATACTCGCGAGCGTAAGAATTGCCAACGACATACGAGAATTTTTAGCGAAAGGCAAAGAAGATGGCTGTTCCGATTACCTCAAGGTACGCGAGCGGCCCTCTGATGCGGCGCTTCGCAAAAAGGACGGATGTGAATGGCAAACGATTACGTTTAAGAGTATAGCTTAGGCTATTCATGGACGATGGGGAATAAAAAAGAACGAGCAAAAATTTGGATGCTCTTCTGTGAATGAAAAGGCAGGGTGTTTAGAATGTTTAGTAATTTAGCTAATATGGCGACATTCAAAATTTTATTGACATCCTTGATTTACATTGAAAGTTTTCTGCTCTTTTATTATGGCGCCAGATATTTATTCTACTTGTGGAATGTAATAAGAAAGAGCCGCCAAGACTTAATGATTCGTGAAAAGCAGATAGATGCAATGAAGACCAGTATAGAGGATTTTAATGGTCTTAAACATGATTTTTATAATATTTTAGGTACATACAGCGGATATCTTGAAGTTGGGAGCCTAGATCGTCTTAAGAAATATCACGAATCGGTCACCCAGTCTGTCTTAAAGTTTGGGTCTTCGCTGGATCTAAGTAAGAAAATGGACTTAAACCCGGCCTTAATAACCCTGCTTATGAATAAGGTCGATTACGCCCAAAGGCTAAATGTACAGATGAGATTTCAGTTGCTGGGAGACATAACAAACCTATGGATCGAAGAGATTGATATTTGCAGATTGCTTTCATGCCTTATAGACAACGCTTTAGAAGCCGCCGCGGGGTCTGTCGGAAGAAGTGTTGAATTTAGGCTATGCAATACAGCCGATCGTTCTAAAATAATCTCAATTACAAACAGCACGCAAGGCGCGGTCGATCTTGAAATGATGAAGCTAATAGGTTACAGCGGGAAAAAAGGTCATATGGGTGTAGGAATAAATAATTCGCAAAAGATAGTAAACAGCTATGACAACTGCCATTTATCCTTTTCATATTATGACAACGAATTTACCGCTTGTTTGGATATAAAGAGCAGAAGTTCGGTACCGATACCGCTTCTTAGGGCTGTAAAAGGCGCATTGCTTACGATGGGAGCAAACGACAAATGCGGCGTGCAAATGAACAGATAATTATGAGACTTCTGGGTTCTCAGTATAAATTACCTCTTAATGGAGACGTAAAAAAGACAAAAAAAGTAATACTGATAATTTCAACGATTCTTTTTGCTCAAAAGGGATACGCCGCTGTAAGCGTAAAGGATATCGCCGATGAAATAGGTTTTAAAGCCGCATCGCTGTATGCGCATTTTAAAAGCAAAGAGAAACTGTGGGTAGAAGTTATTGAACACGCGAAAAGGATGTATCTCCTTTATCTTGATTTACTTGATAAAGCGCTTAAAAAAGTAAGCAGCTTTGAAGAGTTACTGGACACCTTATTTGCCGAGCCTATAAAAATGCGTAACGAATTTACATGTTTCGCGTTTAGTCTTATACTTTGCTCTCAAGTAGAGGATGAAAGATGCGCCTATATTAACCAAGAGATATTTTTAAAGAGCACTATAGATTTTTTTAACAAGTGGTTTAAGATAAGTATAAACAATGGTTTTGTAAAACCATTTGATTATGAGACGACTTCTATAGCAATGACATATTATTCTTTCTATGGGGTACAATTAACGACTCAAAAGTTAATGGGCAGAGAAGTTCCATACGACCATTCAGATGTCATGACAAAATATAAAAGGTCTATTTTGGATAACCTTAGATCACTTGGTTTACTAACTTGATAAGGAAGCCCGCTTGGGGCAATTCAGCATTTGCTGTTTGCTTCAAGCGAGCTTGTTAAGACTATACAATCACAGTAATTAGGGTTATTAAAATATTCACCGCCCACAGCGCGAGAGTTGACCATATGAACATGGAAGTTTGTAACTGAGACTCTCTTAGGGCGTCACTCCGCCCGAACCACCACGCGGCGTTACAAAACGCCAGCCAAAATAGCCCCAGAAATACCAGCGCGACTACAAATACGTAATTTATCAGAAATCGGTCAGCCAGAATCATAATGCTCATAATAAACAACGGAGCTATCCAACATACATGTTTTATTTTATCCATAACATGCACTCCGATCATTAACCTCTGGTCTTTTTTTCGCGATATAACAAATAGGCCGACGATTAATCCTAAGTCGATAAAAAAACATAAAATATTAGCAAAAAACCACCCCACGAAATACTCTAGCTTTGCGCTCGCTTTTGTAAGACCGGCTATCATGATGATCAGCCCGCATACCCAAATCACTTCTGTTATTAATAAAACTATAGGATAATGTGCATCAATAACGCTTGAAAACAGCCCTCCTTCCGGAAGCAACCGCTCTCTTAAAGATATATCCCTTTGACCTGTTGGCGCTTCCGGCTCTGTTTTCCCTTCCAACGCGATCCCTTCCCCCACTTCTTTTTTCCAATTAGTATCCATGCCCTCGTCGATGGTAATATTATTTTTCAGTTCCATATCCCGCCCCCGCAAAAGTTTTCGGAAAATTTTCTCATCTATGACATTATAACACAAATTACCTTTGCATTGTTGTTACATTAGGTATATACTGGAATAAGTCGGATACTTGTCGTGAACGGAGGGAGACCTGTTTGGAAGAGCCGAAGGATATTCAACTGCTTGCGAAAATTTTCGACGGCGACCCATATTTCCGCCTGTCGCTACAGCGCGAAACAGTCAGTGGTCAACGGATTTTTTTATTGCGTCTTAACCATAAGGCATATGATCTCGCAAGTATTCATTCATACATAAAATCTGCCTCAAATGACGAAAACGCGCTCTTATATAAATTTTTATTAAAAAACGAAACCGGTGATTATTTAGTCGCTTTTCTGATTCCAAACATCTATGTAAATTTTGAAAGTTACTGTCTTATTCACCGCAAAGAAATGTGTTCGGATTATTTGGGCTGGCTACATAAAATCAAATCTATTCTTCGCTCGCAAACCGCGCTGTCCGCCAAACTACTATACGTTCACCCAAAATACAAAACGCTGTTGTACTTGCCATTGCCCGACTTTCTTGGTATTAAAGAGAATTTCAGCGCATGGATATTCCCGTCCTCAACCCCCGAACAGGCGGGCGCATATACGGCCGCGGCGTTCCTGCTCTATTTGTTTGGAATACCCGACCCGCAAAAATGTAATCTATCTGTTCTGCCGGAAGCGTTGCTGCCCGTGATAAAGGATTCATTATCGGTCGCCGAGAACATCCGTCCCTCGTCCCTTGATAACTTTATTGAACGAATCGAAGCAACAGGCGCCATGTTTCCCAAAGAACCCGGAATTATAGATAAGACCAAACGAAAATTAAATCTGTTTTCAGATTGGCTTAACGAACTTCGTGAACGACTTGGAGAAGAACACGCCCATTCCAAAGACGACGCTTTCTAGATACGCCTTACGGATATAATAAAGGAGGGATCTATTTGCTGGAATACGAGATATTTTCACACTTTACGGAACTTACTTTTTATATTATGCTTGCCATGTCCGCCCTATCCGTATATTGGTACATAATCAGCGCCAGACGACGTAAACTTGCCGCTTTTAAGAGTGAAGGCAAAGAATTGCCTATTTACAAGCAAGATAACACGATAGGAACATCACATAATGTCGATCTGCGTTTCCCCAATTCTACCGCCGTCAAGAGACCTTCTAACGGACTAATAACCGCGACAGGCGCATATAACAACCTAAATTGGACATACGACTCTGTGCCTTTGGTTTCCGGAGCGACTTTCGATATTTATGGGCGAAACTACACCTTTATAACATATGAGCCGGTCACTTACAGGGGGCACTTTATCTCGATTTTTTTGCTTTGTCTGCTAAGTCTCATCGTTCAGCTATATTATTGCGTAAACGCCATTTTTATGTATCAAGCCCCAAGTATAAATCTTTTTGCCGGGCTGCCGCCGCTGCCCGAAGGTATGACATATTGGGTGATACCCTTTATAATACTATTCTTGACAGAAGCTCTGATTCTGGGTTTTTTAGGTGTAAGTTGTCCAAAACGCCTTACGCCTGAGATTATTTTGGCATTCTTCCTCTCCTTTATGGGGATGGTTTTATTTCCAAGCGTAAATACATTCCTTAGTATCTTAATAGGAATGCTGCTCTGGCGGTTCGGCGCGCCGATTGTACATAGATTTCTGCCTTGGCTGGGTAAAACCCGGCGCTTCAATTTTATTGGCAAGAACTTAGCCTTTGCTAACCGAGATATTATTGTAGGAGTAATCCTGCTACTTATTCTGCTACCCGGATTTATTGTAACGGCCGTTCGCGGATCCATTGGTTTTTATCCCGTAGAACTGCCTCTGATAGGTCAAATAGGCGATTGGAGCTTTATTGCCCTTATACTGCTGTCAATGACCCGCGTCAACGAATTTCGCAATACACTGCCTGTAATTATTATTATGTTGATCATCTGCGTATTATTTTTTGTCTTCCGTGAAACCGGTACGCCTGCCACTTTGCTGGTTATGTTGCTTGCTTTGCTTGTAATGCGCGCCGCGGCGGCCGGCCTGGCGTTACCGTCAGGATTGGTGGCGGTCAGCCTTGCGGCTTTATTCGGCATCTGCACTCTGGGCGGCTATCTTGTAAAACAAAACGGCGAAGCAGTATTTACGGCCAAATTCGCCGACAGGGTTGAGCAATGGGAGTCGGGTTACACTCAAACGGATTATGACAAGCCCCTACAGGTTCAACGGCTTCGCGTATTTTCCGCGGCGGGAGGTTCTTCCGGATTAGGTTTATATAATGGTCACTATCGTTATTCTATGGGGAAATTTCAGGATTTGGAAGAAGATCTGATGAGTCGTTCGGATTTTATCACGGGCGTTATTTTTGAGGAATTAGGGCTGCCCGTCGGGTTTGTTATAGTAATCATGCTGCTCTTAACCGCTTACGGCTGTTACTTTCATGGCATTCGCGCGGAAAAGTTTCATCTGGCGGTGGTTTGTTTTTTAGCGGCGGGATTTATCGCCCTTAGAACTTTTATACAGCTGGCTTCGTCTACCGGAGCGGTAATCAATCTTTTCGGCGGACTTAAACTCGGCGTGCCTATCGTCGGTTTGCCCATGCCGTTTTTATCACGCGGCGGAGCGGCAATGGTTGTATTGTATACTTGTTTATTGCTGGTTGAGGTGGTCAAATTGGACACTGTATAGTCAGACTAATTTATAAAACTATTAATTTATATTAAAAAAATTAATAAATCGTGATTTTATCCCCCAAATCGGTTATAATTATGTCGACGAGAAAGGGGGATTCTATTGAAGGCT
>JAISRJ010000058.1 GCA_031273705.1 Clostridiales bacterium | reverse complement strand
AGTATTGCTGCTTTTCTCGTTTCAAAACCAGACGAAATCCGTCACGGCGATGCACGCCCTGCCTTTAAACCGTAACCAGATTTTCTTTACAAACGCGCTTGCGGGTCTTATATTGCTGTTGCTGCCCTTAATTATTTTATGCTTAATCTTATTGATACCGGCGCGCTTACCAATTTATGGACAGACGGATATGTACGCATCCTTCCGACATGTTTTCGCGCCTGTCGAGATTTATCCAAATGGGATTCCTGAAGGCGGCATTGTTAATAGTTTTCCGGTTGTCGCCGCATTCTTTTTCAGAACCGCGCTGGCGATAATCTTCTATTACTCGCTGTATCTGCTGTCGGCGTCATTATCCGGAAACACCGTAATAACTGCTATTATAGCCACACTTATAAATCTTTTACCTATAGGCGTATATCTTTTCGGGTACATGATAGCCTATTTTTATATATTCGGCTATGATAGCTATAACTCCATGAAAAGTTTGGCTGTAATATTTCGATTTGTAAATCCTGTGGCAATGCCAATGGCGTTTCATTCAATTCCGATGGGCGACACCGCTCAATTAGAGACGCAAAATTATTATACAAACAGTTATGATAATGTCTCTTCTATACCTATAGTTGTATATACGCTTGTTCACATTATTATTGCGGTCGTTGTGATATTTTTCGCGTTTTATTGTAATAGACAGCGCCGTAATGAACGCGCCGGGGACTCCGTAGTGTTTAAACCGGTTAAGAATACCTTCGTTTTCATAGGATCATTCGCTGGGATGTTTGTTGTAGCTATATTTTGTCTATCGATGTTTGGCAGTGTTGTAGCAATGTATATTGGCGCTCTAGTTGGATTCTGCCTTTCGTATTTTATTGCGCAGATGATTGCCGAGCGAACATTTAATATTTTTGACAAGGCTAAATTGCTTATAAAATATGGTTGCGTTGCGCTGGGAATAATACTGGCCGCTATACTTATAGCCAGAACTGACTTAACGGGATATGAACGGCGAATTCCAAAAGTGGAGGATATAGAGGGCGTAGTACTTCAAGGAGTAGGCAGCTATCTAAACAATGAAATAAGTGAACTTAATGACGCGCGCCTTATAAAGGATACGGATACTGTAAATTTAACCTGGAGTTTTCACAATAATATAATAGAACAAAGGGGTTACTTATATAAAGACCATCTGAATTATATTGAGCAGACCAATAGCCGAGGGAATCGCGAATCAACGGTAAGGGTAGCTCAATCAATATTGTACGTACTTAAAAACGGAGATACTATATATAGAAACTATTTTATACCTTATGAATTTGCTAAACTAAACGGATATAACGAGTTAAACGATAAAGAAGATTCTATTCTATCACAATATCCGTCTTTTCAGCGGCTGGACTTAATTAAATATTTATTGATAGAGCAACTTCAATATGACAATAAGCTTTACGAAGTATTTAATATAACTAATAGGCGGCATATAGCAGAATTTATTCAATTACTAAAGACACAAATTGTGTCTGAGGCGAGAAGGATTAACGAAACCACGTATTTAGAATACGAGAAAATCTTAGCCGGAACCGTTTCTATCGAGGCTACCAAACCAGATACCGCAGTTGGTTATCAAATCAGAGATTATCTGTATGGCTATGTAGCTATCCCAAGAACAACCGCGAATCTTACCGGAGACATATATCGCACGGATAATTTCAGTATAGAGACACTGGATACCATACTGCCTTGGCTGGAGAAAAATGGATATTTAAGAGAAGTGGAAGCAGACAAAGGCATAACGCAGTAAAGTGAATAGGGCTGTATCAAAACAGCTTCAAAAACAAGAAAGCGAGCCCTGAAAAGGCTCGCTATTGTTTTGACAGCACAATACTGGGGCTATAATCAATATCGGATTAACCGTCGCGGTCTCTGCGGACATAAGACTTGTAAACTCAACTGCCAGGTTTAAGTCTTCCGCTCAATCAAGTGTACGATTAGCGGCCAGAGCACGCCTGTTTTTGCTGATTATTTTTGCCAGGGGCGAGGTTCTGACGTTACCGCGCGATAGGGATTTTTTTCGGCCTCTATCAGCAGTTGCGTCAGGTATGTATCTTGCATTCCATCGGCTAACGAATATCGCGCTTGACCCGTTTCCAAATATTCTTTCATGCTGACAAGCATAGTCGCCACACCTATGGATTTTACACGCGTTCCAATATACGGATTCTCAAAAAGAATTTTGTCGCCCAACGTAATATACAACAGCTCGCCGCCGGACATATTGTTTACAAAAATCGATTGCATGGGGCGGTTGCGTTCGTCCATGAACCATATTTCTTCGTCCTTTATCTCTCCGCGGCTGCCTTGCACTATCATATAGCGCGAGCGTATGACAGACCAATATTGCGCGATGGCGAAATCATAAAAACCCGCTTTGCCGCTTTCAAATTCCATGACAACATGCGAACGGCCGGTCGGAGAAGCGGCTCCGCTGAAATCCGGTTTTCCGTTTTTGTCTTGAGTAGACGTAAGCGGCCACATATATTCTTTGCCGATCATCTTAACCTGTTCAAAACCCGTGTTCAGCATCAGGCGCATTAAGCTTATCGCGTGGTATTGGTGCGTGTTGGATACGCTCACGGAATGAGCCTCTCCGATATAGCCCCTGCGGACTGCCTCTATTTTGGCGGCGTATTCCGGTTCTGCGTAATAGTTTTCAGCGACCAGTAATTTTTGACCCGTACTTTGTGTCAAACTCCAGATTTGGTCAACTTCTTCATAACTCTCGGCAGGCGGCGTTTCGGCAAGCACCGCGAACCCATTATTCATCGCGTCTGTTACAACCTTACCCACATCAGGCCGGTTGTTTACCGCCACAATGAAATCAGGTTTAGAGCTGTACAATTCATCCATAGAGGTTGTAACAGGGATATTGTACTGCAGTTTAAATTTGTGAGCCTTTTCTTCATCTCGGAAACGCATAAAACTCAATTCAAATTGATCCGGCAGCGACTGTATCGCGTTAAGATACAGCAATGATCGTCCGCCGGTGCCTATTATGCCGACTTTTGCCCTACTCATTTGCGGTCCCCCCTTTTATTTTGACTACTAAGCTCAGTATAATTTTCACCGGCGTCATTGAACAGATAAAAATTTTGACTATTGTTAGATATTTTGACCACGGATAAATGTTATAAGAATATCTTAACAGTCATTTTTTTTGATTATTTCCATTGAAAACGAGATACGGGTAATAATGCTGAACAAATGTCAATAATTTATACTTTAATTTAAGACTTTTGTATTATATACTTTTACTCAGAGGTATTAAAGTTATCTTTTATTACATTTTCCAATTGGAATTGATGCGGCGTCAAGCCGGTTAACTTCCGGAACACCGTAGCGAAATACTGTGGACTGTCATACCCTGTGGCGGCGGAAATTTCATTCATGCTTATTCCGCCCTTAAGCAAAAGTTTTTTAGCTTCCGATATCCTTGCGGCATTGATAAAATCCGACAAATTCATGCCCTCTATACGTTTAAACATGCGGGATATATAAGAAGGATTGTAGTTCATTTTATCGGCTATTGTCACCAGCGACAGACCGGTATTCAGATTATTGTGAATAAATTGCTTAATACTGCCTACAATTTGCAGTTGATAGCCTTCTTTGCGCTCGCTGCGTATATCAAACAGCATAAGCGCCGTATTTGTCAGAAATTCAACCGCTTCCCTCCAATTCGGAAATATGTCGGGGCGCGTCAGTTTGTAAAGGCTTGTTTTAAACGCCAGCTGCTCCCTCGCGTGTATACGGTTAATGTGTCTTTGCAGTATCAATGATATGGAGGAATAAAGTTCCAGCGCGCCGCCGTGATGCATGCTTTTTATATGGTTCATCGGCTCCGCCGCGGCTCGAAAGGAGTTTATGAACAGATCGCGCTTGCCTAAAAACAGATTGGTCTCCAACAATTCCAACATCTGTAGATTCAAAGGCGGTATTTCTTCTTCAACAGTCGTAATTTGTTCCATAAGTACAGCGGTAACCCCGGCACCCGTGTTGTATTGCAGCTGACTTGAGATTTGCGCCGCTTTAACGGACAGTTCTGGCAGCGCGAATTTGCCGCTGAGTACAAACGACGACTCAAACCCCATAAGTTCATCAAACGCCGACTGAACGTCCTCAAATAAATCACGCGTGTTTATCTGAGTCGCCAAAGTGCTTATCGGCTGCATAAGCCAATAAAAAGTCTCGCCATTATCTGTCCACTGCGCACAGTTATATAAATGGGATACATACTTGCGTACAACGGACTGTATCTCGGATAATTGCATGTAGCTCGTCTTGCCGTCAATATGAGTCAGCTTACCCGCGGCCAGCATAAATGGCTGTGAAATGTCCATGTTTAATTGAAGTTCATCTATCATCGATTGAGGCGCGGTTGTTTCTATGCCGTCAGACAGGTTTTTAAGAAATAAATTTTGCGCGGCAATAAGGTTTTTGGTTTCATATTCATCTTGAAGCCGTAGTGTTCTTATCTCAGATTCGATTTTGCCCAGCTGCTGTTTGACCACGTCGATAATCACATCGTCGTCTTCGGTTTTCATAAGATATTCGGCTTCCGGATAATGGCGCTCCGAATGGTATATAGATTCAAAGCTTGGATAGCCCGTGAGTATTATAATCCTGCAAAACGGCCATCGCTTATATATATGTTCCATAAGTTCCAAACCGGTCATGCCCGGCATTTTTATATCTGACATAACAATGTCTATCTTTGTTTCCGCCAAGATCTCTAAAGCTTCTTTTGCTGAATACGCCTTATAGAACACCAGCTCAAGGCTGGTTTCTAATGAAAGAAGCTCATAGAGCCAATTAACGACATGCCGTTCGTCATCTACTATCAGCAGTTTTCTCATGGTTTATTAATTACCATCTCCACAACGAAGAAATTGCCTTGCGTAGAAAGCTTTAAACCGCTGCCGGTGCCAAAGGCTAATTGAAGCCTTCTATGGATATTGGTCAAGCCGCCGCATTCTTTCACGTCGGCGGCGCCGGATAATCCCGACACAAGTTTGGAAAGCGTTTCGGCGTTGATATTGCCGCCGTTGTTCATGATAAAAATATGATAGGATTTTTCATCAATATTGTATATTACCTTAAGCAGCCCATCGCCGTCTAAATCTTCAAGCCCGTGAAGATACGCGTTCTCTAAAATAGGTTGCATAATAAGCTGAGGCACAGGCATACGCGCCATTTCGGGCGGCAGGTCGTCAAATTCGACGCGGATACGACCTTCAAAACGCAGAGCCTGAATATTGGCGTAATTGCGTGCGTGAGAGTCCTCATTCTCAAAGTTTGTCATATCTTCCGAGCTTTTGGTTATGTACCTGAAATATTCGCCCAATAATTTAGAGAACTTGGCGGCTATAGGATCGTTCCTTTTAATTAATCTATGCAGCAGAAAATACGTATTATACAGAAAATGCGGGTTTATTTGCGCCTGGAGTTGTTTTAGTTCAGCGCGTTGCAAATAAATAGTTTGTTTATAGGACTGTAAAATAACAGAATTAAGTCGGTCCACCATTTGGTTAAACCTGTCGAATAAAACGCCAAACTCATCATGCTGCGTTCCAGTAATACGTGAGTCCAGATCGCCGCTCTCTAAACGCTTAAAATGTTCTAAAAGCACAAGAACCGGTTGGCTCATGTATTTATGCGTCATAAACGCGTAAAAACAAGTTAGGCAAAAGAACAGGACAATAACAGCCCACAGCCAGAACCGGTATAGCTGTGATGGAGCGGTAACAGCGCTTTCGTCGTAAAAACTTACAAACGTCAGATCGGCGACGCTTAACTGCCTTTTTACAGCCATATATCTCTTTCCGTCAACTTCTGCGGATTCTTCGCCGGGCGAACGGGATAGCGCAGCGGATAGGCTGCGCGCGGTTTCGGCGTCTTCCGCCTGCGCGATGATACCGTCGGTGTTATATAAAAAACACCCGGAACCGCCGGCAAAGTGCTTGAAAGCGCTTACCAGACTGTCGCCGGACAGCACGGTCTCTATTGCATATCGAACATCACCTCCGCGCTTGTTTAATGTATATACGGCAAGCCCGCCGTCTGTGACATAGGTAACGCCGCTGTGCCCCGGCATGGTTTCCAGTCTGGAAAGATCAGCCGCCTTCAAAGAATTATAGGTATAGCGACCGCCGTCGGGAGACGATAGCACACGCATCATAAATGGCATGTAAATGCTCATGACCAGCATAGAATCGTTTGTATTTTTAAACATCTTTAATTTTTCCTGCAAACGGTTTACGGACATAGTCCATGTTAATCTGCTCATCCGCGAGCCGCGGTAAGAGAGATTGATCAAATCATGATCCAGCATAAAACTTTGCTGCTGACCGACCACGCGCGTGTATTCCGACTCAAAGCCCTGAACGAAATAGTCGGCTTTCTGCGCCATAGCGTTAGACGTTTCTTTGCGCGTTAAATATTCCGCGCGGCGGGTTAAGAAAAGCGTAATGCTTAAAAACGGGACTGCCACGCAGAAGAATAGAATAATAAAACGCCTGAATATACCACTGTGGGTTATGGATTTCATAAATCGCCCCTTCTCCCTGTAAAGAATCAAGCAATTTACACAAAAAACTGTTATATATGAATGAGTTTAGCAGACAATTCTTCAAAGGTCAAGAATGGAGGAATGACCATGAGTGTGTCCGACGGTAATTTCAAGGCGCTGCACACAGAAGGCGCTAAAGTCGTAAACGCGAAAGGAGATGAGATCCGCCTGTTGGGCGTGAACCGGGCCGGGCTGGAGTTTGACGCCAATGATGATAAAATCGCGGCGTCTGTTATGTATGCTTTTGACGTATGGCATTGCAACGTCGCGCGTGTGCCCGTGTCACAGGATCGCTGGTTTGGTTTCGCGAAGGAACAGGCCGGCGATCGGGGCGGCCAAAAATACCGCGCGAAGATTGACGGCATTATCGACGGCGCGGCGGAGCGTGGGAAATATATTATATTAGATCTGCACTGGAATAATATGAACGAATGGGGGCACGATATCGGCCAGCATTTTATGCCCGATCTAAACTCGCTACTGTTTTGGAAAGACGCGGCTTTACGGTATAAAAACCATTCCGCTGTATTATTCAACGTGTATAACGAACCGCATGATATTTGCTGGAATACTTGGAAAAATGGAGGTGTTATCGGCGAAACATTCGCCACGCTGCGCGCTCCTCTCGAAACAACCAGCAGAGCCTATTACGCGGCGGGCGTCCAGAGCTTGGCGGATACCATCCGACAAAGTGGCGCTAACAATATCCTTATTATCGGCGGGCTGGATTGGGGGTTTTCCCTGGACGGCCTGGAAGAATATGAAATAGAGGATCATGGCGGCAACGGTATTATTTATGATTCACATATTTACCCATGGAAATCTCTGGACTGGGAAAAGCATGTTGGTAAGGCTGCCGATCGCTTCCCTGTGATAATCGGTGAATTTGGTCACTACGGCGACGACGCCTCACCAAGAGAAGGAGAGCAGACTCTGAAGGCCGATGAGTGGGTACCCCGCCTTTTGAATTGGATAGATAAACGAAGCCTCCATTTTACCGCGTGGGATTTTCACCCGACTGCCGGGCCTTGTCTGATAAAAAACTATGATAATAAGCCCACAGAATATTTTGGTGTGTACGTTAAGGATTATATCTTAAAACATGTAAAGGAGATTTGATTATGAAGCGTTTACTGTCTGTTCTTATATCGTTGTCCACGGTCTTATGTTTGACCGCGTCCTGCGCGAACAGCTCCGCCAACAATCAAAATCCGCCGCCGTCCGCGACGGATACGGCGACTCAAGCGCCATCGGAAGAACCGTCCGCGGCTCAAACAGATGCCCCTGCCGACGGGCGTTTGGATATGCTGGGTAAAATTGAAAAATATGATCCGCCGATTGATTTGTCATGGGCTGTGGTTGTGTCGGCGGTTCAGCAGTTTAAAGACGGAGATACCTATGAAGACAATATTTGGTCACGTAAATACCTAGAGGATCTGGGCATAAATCTGACGGTCGCGTTTTCCGCCGACGGCACGACGAACGCGTATAACGATAAACTGAATATGCAGCTGGCTTCAGGAGATCTGCCGGATATAATACATACCTATCAATACCCGTTTTTTAGGCAAGCCTACGACGCCGGGTATATAGCTGATATAACCGATGTTTACGCCGAATACGCCAGTGATTACCTGCTGGAGTGCCGGCGGCTTTATCCGGGTTCATTTGATTACACCAGTTTTGACGGGCGGCTGCACGGCATAAGCTTCTTTAATGATAACCGCGCGGGCGGCATCCTGCTTTGGATCAGGGATGACTGGCTGGAAAATCTGAATCTGAAAGCGCCTACTACTATGGAAGAACTGTATGACCTAGCCTACGCGTTCACGTTTGATGATCCCGATGGCAATGGCGTGGACGACACATTTGGGCTGGGCTTGAACAAAGATTTGCTTTCTGATTACGCGTCGATTTACGGTCTGTTGAACGGATTCGGCGTGCCCGGCGAACCCTATTTATACTATAGGGGAGCTGACGGCAAGATGACGTCTAATTATTTAGAGCCGGGCGTTAAAGACGCTCTGGCATTTACAAACAGGCTGTACAGCGATGGTTTGATAGATCCTGAATTTACCGTTAAAGACAATACGGTTATTCAGGAAGATATTACCGCCGGCAGAATCGGTATGGCGTTCGGCCGCCAATGGGGTACATGGCTGCCTTGGAATCTCGTTTTACAAGCCGACGACGTGGTATCGCGCGCGTACCCCGTACCCGCGGCGGAAGGCTTTGATGTGAAAGTCGCCATACCCAATGACGCGGGCGGTGAGATATTTGCCCTAAATTCCAAAGTGGAACACCCCGAAGCGTTTGTTATGATGTGCAATGTATTCTCCAGTGTGTACAATATGTGGATGACGCCGGAAATCAGCGCGGAATACGCTGACGACGAACAATACCGTTTCAGTCCCGTCGTGCTTACCGAGCCGCAGGAACCGTTATGGGCGCCGTTGATATGGGACGCGCTTCGCTCCGGAAATGCTGACAATCTACCTGCGCGTCTGCTGAATCATTATACAAAAGTAAAGGGATTTGAGGATGGAACAATGAGAGACAGCGAGGCTTACGGTCTTTGGGGGCAGTATGCCATCGGCGGTTCCGTGGATATATCTCTGAGTGATTATGCCGCAAACGGCAAGCTGGTTCAAAATATTATCGGCGCGCGTCAGCCGGAAACTTTGAACGATTACGCAAGTATTCTTGAGGACATGACCAAACAAGTCTTTACAGAAGTTATTCTGACCGGTGATCTATCAAAAGTAGACAGCTATTGGGACAGCTGGAATGCGGCTGGAGGCCGGCAAGTTCTGGATGAACTGGAAACTCTTTATCCCGCGGAATAATATATATATAATTTAACCCATAAGAAAAGCCGTCCGCCGGGCGGCTTCTATGGAGGCGATTTTATGAGTATAAACGGCGGCTTTGGAAAAAACCAAATGCGAAAATATAAGCGTGAAATTCCGCTGTATTTTCTTGTCGCGCCCGCGATGATTCTGGTAGGTATATACAGTTACGGCGCGATGGCTGGCATTGGTATCGCGTTTCAAAAGTTTGTGGCTACCAAGGGGCTTTTTGGTTCAGAATGGATAGGCTTAACAAATTTCAAGACGCTTTTCGCGTTGCCGGATTTTCTCAGGGTACTCAGAAATACTGTGTTTATCGCATTTTTTAAAATGATTGGCGGCATTGCCTTCCCCCTGCTTTTTGCCCTTTTGCTGAATGAAGTAAAAAATAACTTTTTAAAGCGATCTATACAGACTATGGTGTATCTGCCGAATTTTTTATCGTGGGTTATATTGGCGGGCATCTTTGTGGACATTCTGTCGCCTTCAACAGGCATTGTGGGCCGCTTTATAGCGTCGTTGGGGTTGACGCCGCCCTTTTTTATAGGCGACCCGAAATGGTTTCCCCGAACGATGATCATTACCGACATATGGAAAACATTCGGTTTCGGATCGGTTATCTATTTAGCGGCATTGACCAGTATCGACCCTACGCTTTACGAATCCGCCGTCATGGATGGCGCCGGCAGATGGAAGCAAACGCTGTATATAACAATTCCCGGTATAACCAGTACGGTTATTCTTATGACTGTGCTATCTATGGCGAATATTTTAAACGGCGGTTTTGATCAAATCTTTAATATGTACAGCCCGTCGGTCTACCCAACCGGTGATATTATTGATACTTTTGTTTA
>JAISRJ010000009.1 GCA_031273705.1 Clostridiales bacterium | reverse complement strand
TTGCCCATGCGACGATGCCGAAACGTTTCGGCGATCTCAGTTTCTTTTTGCTTAAGAGCTTTTTCATAAAACGCGGTTGATACCTTGCCGCGCCCTTCAGCCAGCATTTCGTCCAGCATACCTGTGTTTAAGGCTCCCGGCGCGACGGCATTTACAAAGATATTAACGCTTTTAAGTTCAAGAGCGATGGTCTCGGTAAGCCTAACTACAGCCGCTTTTGTAGCTGCGTAAGCGCTAACCCCAGGCATTGGAGAGGTCGCCCCGCCGCCTGACAGGTTTATGATTTTGCCACCGTTGTTTTTTTTCATGTATGGAATTACCGCTTTACAAAAATTCATAACGCCCATTACGTTAATCTGAAAGGCAAGCACCCACTTATCCAAGTCAACTTCATCGACATTTCCCTTAGGACCATATATTCCCGCGTTATTTACTAAGCAGTCTACCGTTCCCAACCGTTCAACGCTGTACTTAACAAAAGTCTCCACTCTTGAATAATCCGCAACATCGGCGCATAATCCACAAACTGTCTGCCGCCCTGTAGCGTTCGCGGTTAGTTCTTTTATAGTGAGATCAAGTTCATCATTATTTCTTGAACAAATAGAGACGGAACCACCTTCTCTTATAAAATGTGCGGCTATTTCTTTTCCAAAGCCTCTGCTTCCGCCAGTAATGATAGCTTTCTTATTTAACAGTTTCATCTCTGGAATCGCCTTTCCCAAGTATGATATGTTTAATTTGTCCACGAAACAGTTCATTTTCATCATCAAAAAAACCATTAGAATCAATAATAAGCCTATTATTCATTAAATTGAGCCTAGTTATTTTCAAACAATTTTTAAACTCCGGCCATTCGGTACATATAACAACCCCGTCCGAATTATCAAAAACACTTTCAATGGAATCACTTATATTGATGAAGGAATTATACTCCTCATCCAATTCCGCAACGTTAAGCGAGGGGTCATAAGCAAAAACATACGCTCCTTCTTTGCTTAACTCACGGCATAGCTCAACGGCAAGGGACCTTCTCAAGGTATTTGTTCCCGCTTTGTATGTCAAACCCAGAATCCCGATTTTTTTATTTTTTAAATCCCCAAGTTCTTCTTTCAATTTATTTTTATGCCATGATTTATGCTTGTCATTGCTTTTTTTCACTCCCATTAACAAATCAGTCTTGATTTTAAGTTCATCTCCCAGTTTATTCAAGAAAACAATATCCCTATTTAAAGTACCTCCGGCTATTGCGCCACCCGGAGCAACATAAGCTTTAGAACCTATTCTTTGTTCCGTTTTAAGTCCTCGCTCCACTTCCTTAGCATCTGCGCCAACATATTCGCATAATGTAGCGATTTCATTTGCAAACACCGCCGATGTCGCTAAAAAAGCATTGATAGCGTGTTTAGTCATTTCAGCAGATTCTATACACATCCACTCTAGCTTATCGGTGATACAGAGAAACAATTTTTCAAAAACATCTTTATCCACATAATCCGTACCAATTACCACTCTGTCAGGGTTGGTAAAAACATCTATTGCCCTTCCCAATCTTAAATTTTCAGGTGAATACGCAAATACGGGCTTAAATGCGGAAAAGTTTTCAAAATAAGTGTTTTTCAGGTGTCTTGTCGTCCCCACCGGCAATTGTGAGGATACAATAATCCCCATATTTGTATTGATATATGGGAAGGTTTTCACAACCTTATCAACCACAGCCGAAACATCGGCGTTGTCATTTTCATCTACCGGCGTGTCATACGCAATCCAAAGATAGTCAGCGTTAGACACGGCTGTTTCTGTATCGTCTGTATATTTCAGGCTACCACCTATGTTTTTTTGTATTAATTCCACAAGCCCCGGTTCAAAAATCGGCGGTATACCATTATTGAGATTTGCAATGTTCGTGTTATCAAAATCAAGACCTGTGACTGTTATTTCCTTTATTTCAGATAGGCACGCCGAAACTACACAACCCAAGTGCCATAACCCCATTACACATACCTTCACATGAATTCCTCATTTCCGCTTTTTATGTACTTAATTAACCCTAAACCCCAAAGCCTTAACGTCGTTATAAAACATATTAACCGTTTCAAGCGAAAGCTGCTTCAAATCTTTACCTATCATAGGAAGCTTTTTAAGTACATCGTTTGTAACAGTAATTATATCCACCCCTGCTTCCTGAGCCTCAAAAATATTATAGAGTTCACGTGTGCTTGCCCACAGGCACAGAACACCGGGAACAGCGTGACAAATTTCCGCAGCCCGCTTCATTATGGATAATGGACTTACACCTGTATCGGCAATACGACCGGCAAACACGGAAACATAAGCGCCAACACCTGGAGTTAAAGCCTTCACTACATCCTCCACTTGTTCAACCGTCAAAATTGCCGTAATATTAAGTGCAAAGCCTTCTGCGGATAACTTTTTAATAAGTGGCACAGACGACTCACCTTTTGTGTTTGTTACGGGTATTTTTATGTATACGTTCTTACCCCAACTGCCTATCTCTCGAGCTTCGCTCTCCATTTCATTAAACTCATCCGAAAATACTTCAAAGGAAAGCGGCAAGTCGGGTATTTCCTTTATAACATCGCGAGCGAACGCGCCATAATCCTTAACGCCCGCTTTTTTCATAAGGCTGGGGTTTGTTGTAAACCCGCTTACGTAACCAGCGGCGTACATCTCTTTCATGCCATTTATATCAGCGCCATCCGCAAATATTTTTATTTTAAAATCATCTCGTGTCATTATCAGAACCTCCTAATTGTTTGCTATCGCATTTACAATAAGATGCCAAACTACGCCTTGCCAGCCTTCCGCGTGTGGTGTAATACGCTCGTCTGACACAACCGGCACAAGTACACAAGCGTTTGAGTGTTGTTTTGCGTAGCCACCATCGCGAGAAACTATTGCCGTAATCTTACTGCCGCGCGATAAAGCCAAGTCTACCGCTTCCTTGATGTTAAGCGAAGTAGTTTGTGATCCTCCGCCTACAGAGAATATCAAAAGCGCGTCGTTAGAACTTAAACGCGAAACTTCCAGCCATTTGCTAAACGTTGTGTTCCAGCCTTCGTCATTTGTTCTGGCAGTTAATTCGGCTACGTTATCCGTAGGAGCATATGTTTCTATACCAGCCAGCTTTCTGAAATCATTAACCGCGTGGGAGGCGTTCGCCGCGCTTCCCCCTACACCTAAAATAAATAATCTGCCACCACCGCTTTTTATATCGCTGAGTATCTCTATTATTTTTACAATACTTTCTCTGTCAATTGTGCTGACAATTTCGTTTGTTTCGGCTAAATAATCTTCCGTATACCGCTTAAAATCAATGCTCATTTAATACCTCCAATATTCTTTGTACAGCATCGTACATGTTTTTAGCGAAAAAATCCGGCTGTACCTTACCACTTTTCTTTTGAGAATCCTTATTATTTATTTTTACCGTAACCAACCCCGCGTTTTTTCCGCACTCTATATCTGTATCCTGATCGCCTATAAAATAACAGTCGCTTCTATTCAGACCAAACTCTTCAATGGATTGTTCCACAAATTTTGTAGATGGCTTGCGGCAATCACACACATATGAATACCCAGGTACAATCCCGTTGGGATGGTGATAGCAATAATAGTATTTATCTATTAATATTCCGTTTTCATCAGAGAATTCTTGCAATAACTTTTCTATTTCCCGTATGTTTTCCAATGACGTTTTACCCTTGGCGTAACTCGGCTGATTTGAAATAAGAATAACTTTGAATCCATGCTTCTTTAGCAATTGCAACGACTTCAAAATGTAGGTATAAATACTGAAATCTTCTGGGTAATGCGGAGATTCGTATTCTTCTGTGTTCAAATTATAGACTAGAGGATTTATTACTCCATCTCTATCCAAAAACACAGCCCTATTTCTGCCCATGTGCTTCCCCCAACAATGCGTTAAGTTCCGCCAGACCTTCTTTTGAACCTATTTCATAAAAACGGTGGAATACTTCAAAGCCGGCAAGCTGGTTTTTTACGGACAAATTTTCATATATCTCCGCCAGATCACAGACTGCTCCCTGTTTTATGGAGCTTAATGAATTTTTGGCTAATATTCCCAGCCCATAGTCTATATAATTCATGTCTGGGGATTTATCTAGCTTACTGTATTTAAGCAGTTCACGATTTTTATATACTACATTACTGGAATCCCAACGGTTTTCGTTCTTATAGATTGTCATTAAACCTTCTTTACGCCTTAGTTTATAGGTTTCGGAAACAGCCTTGTAATCTATATCCAAATATGAATCGCCGTACAAAACGAAAAAGGTTTCGTCCAAGTACCTCTCGGCATTTTTTATCGCGCCACCGGTACCCAGTAGTTTTTCACCATCATATGAATAATTCACATTCATATCAAACCTGGCACCATT
>JAISRJ010000327.1 GCA_031273705.1 Clostridiales bacterium | reverse complement strand
CCATCTGTGTTAACTTGTTCTTCATTGGAAAGTTCTTGGAATCCTGAAGAATCTGCCATTGTATTCATTTCTCCTCTCTTTGAAATGAGCTTATAAGAAAAGTACAAAGCAAAATTATGTCATGAGAAGATTGTAACAACAGCGGCTCAGATTCCCTATTTTTTGGTATAATATAAATACTTATATAATGGGAATCCAATTATGCGTTAAGTATATGATGTGATGTACGTAACATTATGCTGTACTCAACTGATAATACAATTATAACATGATTCTAATGTTAATTCAACAGATTAATATTACAATTATGTATGAATAATGCTACGAATAATTCTATAATTATTTCCAAATCCTCAATAACATTCCAATTACTCAATGATATCCATGATTAATATTCAATATTTCTAAATATTAGGATTAATGGATAATATTTTATCAAAATTGCAGCGGGGTATCAGACTGAATAAAGCTGGCGTCCGACAAAAATCGAAGAAATTCATTTATTCTGGATTTGGGTATGCGCAAAAATTCGCCTTGAGTCATTATTTCATCGAGAGATCTTTCACTTTCTTTCATAAAAAGAAACAGATTAAAAAAAAGTTGCGATAATTGGAAACTTCTTTCCTCAAAGGCGTCGGCTAAAAAGTAAATATCATCGGGTCCCTTGGCGATTCTGAAGTGACTCAAAACTCTGATCATTTAATAATTTCACCCCCATTTTTTCAGCGGCGTCAATGTATCGCCAACATTCTTTGAACATGGTGTCACGCTTATGCCGCAGACTAAGATAACATGGAAGACACGCGTGGAATAAATGTCTGCATTTGTTGCAAGGTTCCAGTTCGGAGTAAGACTTTGGATTCATGTAATTGGAAAAAGGTTCGTTATAATCGTCATTAATCCATATGTCACGAAACTCCTTTTCTAACAGAGAATTACTGGTAGTAACTGTCTCGTGATCTCGGTTTCTATTGCAGGGATAGATTTTACCGGCGTTATCCAAAAACGCGAAATTCACACCCGCTCCGCATAAATGAGCCACCGGGGGGAAATTAAGACCATGACATTGATGAAGATAATCCAGCGCTAAAGGATGAATAAAGCCCGGAACTACATTAATATGCGGATAGCCGTCATTTAGCGTTCGCGCCGTGTCCAACAGAAAATCAATGGCTTTGTCGTCCGGCACGCCCATGTTTTTCCCCTTTGCGTTGCCGTCGTCGAAGAATTCCAAAATACTGAGGTTTGTGACCCGACGCGTATCACAGAAGCGAATCATTTCAGCAATTTTTTGATAATTAAGCGCGGTTGGAACAAAGTTGATGGATAATGTCGTTCTGCATTCATTATGGTTCTGGCGGTAGTTATTGAATAACTCTATATTGCTTACAACCTTTTCAAAAACCCCTTCGCCGCGGATAGTGTTATGAGTTTCGGCGTCCGGTCCGTCCAGACTGATTATTATACTTCTTAGACATTCGTTTGTTAATAGGCGCGACATATCTCTGTCCAGCATAGTTCCGTTTGTAATTATCCCAAAATAGATTTTGCGCTCTTTCATGAAATCCGCAATGTCATGAAAATCATTTCTTATCAGAGGTTCGCCTCCGATAAACTGCAAATAGTTTATACTTGTATATTTTAAAATATTGTCTATAATATGCTTTACGTCGATTAGTGAAGTTTCGCGCGGTGAGTGTCCAACATAATTGCCGTTTACACAATGACTGCAATTAAGGTTGCATTTATAAGTTATATCCCATTTAATAGAAATGCTCAATCTTTCGCCCCCCTTGACAGATAATTGCACAATTCGATGAACTATGACATAGTAACAGCATAGCAAAGAACGCGATTGTTGTCAAGCGATGTCTAAACAGTAAAGGGGCTATCGCAATAAACGACAGCCCCTTTCCATTATAGCAATTTTACAAATTTAGCACACAAATTTAGCACCATCCGCCCATACTTCCTCCGAAGCTTAACCCGCCGACCAGACCGCCGCCGAAGCTTGAGCTTAACCCGCCGCCGAAGCACGAGCTTAACCCGCTACTCAGACCGCCGCCGAAGCCCAAGCTTAACCCGCCGCTCAGACCGCCGCGTAAGCCCAAACTTACACCACTGCCCAGACCGCCGCCGAAGCTTAACCCTCCGCCTAAATTGATCATTCCGCGGTTTATGCTAAGTCCGCCGCTGATACCGCCTACAAGACCGCCGCCGATTCCGCACATACCGCCCACGCTGCTAAAGAACCCTCCGCTTACAAGTTGCTGCTCATCAGGCGTAAGTTCGATAAAGTTAAAATCTCTGCTTTCAGGCATTGCATTTCCCCCTTGGAAATTTATTCGTAAAAAACGCTAACAATCAGACCAGGGTTTGTGTGTCTGTATCTTGCGGCTAATAATCTTCCAATCGAATAGTTACTTTAATAATAACCCACTATGCCGTATATTGGAGTGCCTGCCGCAGGAGCCGCCGCCGCCGCGGGATCGACAGCCGCCGCGTAAGGATCGACAGCCGCCGCGTAAGGATCGACAGTCGCCGCGTAAGGATCGACAGTCGCCGCGTAAGGATCGACAGGAGCCGCCGTCGTTGCCGCGTAAGGATCGTAGGCGGACATATATCCTCCGCCGTAACTCATAGAAATAGGTCCTGTTCCTGACGAAATAACAGGCATGGCTCCGCCGGCCGGAATGATGATTATTATATAATTACCGCCGTTAAGATGATCCATTTCATCTGTGGTAAGATCTTGAAAATTTTTCATGTAGAATCTCCTTTCGATAATATTATTGAAACTGCGCCATTGGGTATTTCTCTGTCAAGCCTTCTACAATGGCCTTCGCGTCAGCCATTTTAAAGCCGTTATCTTTTAGGCAACAAGCGATTGCGTCGGCAACAAGTACACAATCATCTTCCTTAAACCCTCGTGTGGTAATCGCCGGAGTGCCAAGACGAATGCCGCTGGTGATAAATGGACTTTGAGGGTCAAAAGGAATGGCGTTTTTGTTACAAGTGATAGATACACTGTCCAGCCTTTTTTCAGCTTCTTTGCCAGTCACACCGATACCTCGCAGATCGACCAATAACAAATGATTGTCCGTACCGCCGGAAACAAGCTTGAAACCATGCCCAATCAAAGCGTTAGCCAAAGCCTGGGCGTTTTTAATAATTTGTTTGCAATAAGTTCCAAAGGAGTCTTGTAGGGCTTCATGAAAAGCAACAGCTTTAGCGGCGATAATATGCATTAACGGTCCGCCTTGTGTTCCTGGAAAAATGGCTTTGTCGATTAGCTTGCCATGCTCTTTAGAACACATTATAACGCCGCCGCGCGGACCGCGTAATGTTTTGTGTGTTGTAGAGGTAACAAAATCAGCGTGATTGATAGGACTGGGATGAAGCCCCGCGGCTATAAGCCCGGCGATGTGCGCGATGTCAGCCATTAAGTACGCCCCGACTTCCTGAGCGATAGAGTGGAATTTCTCGAAATCAATAACGCGAGGATATGCGCTCGCCCCGCAAACTATCATACGAGGACGCAGTTTCAGCGCGGTAGAGCGAAGTTCGTCATAATCGATAAGTCCGTTATCCTCACGCACACCGTAAGGTATGACTTTGTAATATGCCCCGGACATATTTACCGGGCTTCCATGCGATAAATGCCCACCATGAGCAAGATTCATACCCATGATGGTATCGCCGGGTTTTAGAACCGCGAAATATACGGCAAGATTGGCTTGGGCGCCGGAATGCGGTTGTACATTAGCGTGTTCAGCGCCGAATAATTTTTTCAAACGATCAATAGCTAGATTTTCGACTGTATCAACATTCTGGCAGCCACCATAATAACGTCTGCCCGGATAACCCTCGGCGTATTTATTTGTAAGAGGGGAACCCATAGCGGCCATAACTGCCCTTGAAACAAAATTTTCAGAAGCAATAAGCTCAATATTGTTATGCTGCCGTTGCATTTCCAGACTGATTGCGTTAGCTAAATCAAGATCGATAGACTGAATATTTGTAAAGTCATACATTAAACAAATGCTCCTTTGGTTTGGCTTTAACGAGGCTTGTGGCGTTTCCGCTTCCCTGCAAAACTATTATACATGAATTATCGGTAACTTTCAACATATTTTTCTATCAATGCCAAGTTTCGCAATTAATGGAGTATTATTCTTTTGATTAATTTGGTGTAATTGCTATTGTTTGTGGTATTCGACATATACTGGACACGGCGGAAATTTTACAGCCGTTTTCTATCTTGATTTTAAAGTATAGATAGAGTATATTGTTTCGGGGGTGATTCTTTGATCGCGTTTAAAAATTTTCTAAAGCTGATGAGAGGCAATCGGCTGTATTATTTCGGCGCTGTTTTGATGGCCGGTTTAGCTACGTTTACTACTATGCTTCCTCCTTTAATCATCAGGATTACTATTGACTCCGCTCTGGATGGCAAGCCGATGGAAGCGCCCGCGCTTGTGATTAATTTCATAGAGAATCTTGGCGGGGTTTCGGCACTTGCGGTCAATATCTGGATATGCTCGTTGGCAATTGTGGCTGTTACGATTACCACAGGCGTTTTTTCCTATTTTAGGGGAAAGTTCACCGCTAAAGGTTCTGAGAATATAGCCAAAGCTCTAAAAGATACATTATATGATCATTTACAGAAAATGCCCTATAATTATCACGTAAATGCCCAGACCGGTGATTTGATTCAGCGATGTACGTCCGATGTCGAGACTATTCGCCGATTCCTGGCTTCTCAGATGGTCGAGGCGTTCCGGGTTATATTTATCGTTACATATTCAATGATTATAATGTCCGGTATAAATGGCTCATTAACGATTGTGTCCGTCGTTGTTATGCCATTTGTTTTTGTGTTTAGCTTTCTTTATTTTAAAAAAATTATGGCTTCCTTTAAAGCTGCCGATGAAAAAGAAGGAGAGCTACAAGCCGCCTTGCAGGAAAATTTAAGCGGGGTTCGCGTGGTTAGAGCTTTCGGCCGCGAAAAATATGAAGTGGATAAATTTGAAGAAAAGAATTCGACATTTCGGGATCTAAACATCCATTTAATAAAAGTGATGTCCGGGTTTTGGGCCATATCGGATTTTCTGTGTATTTTTCAAATTGCTCTGGTTTTATTTGTTGGCGTTTATTATACTGTAAACGGCAATCTAAGCCTGGGTTCGTTGCTGGTATTTAATACATATGTAGGTATGCTGGTCTTCCCGATTCGTCAATTGGCGAGGATTTTGAGCGATATGGGCAGAATGAGCGTTTCGTTGGGTCGTGTATATGAAATTATTAATTCGCCACCCGAAATCGATACGCCTAACGCGGTTAAACATCCTCTGAATGGTGATATTGTGTTCGACCATATCTCATTTTATTACGAAAAGAACAAACCGGTGCTCTCGGATTTGAGCTTTACTGTAAAAAAAGGCGAGACAATCGCCTTTTTGGGTAGCACTGGCTCCGGAAAATCCACAATAATGCACTTGCTGTTAAGGTTGTATGATTACATAGACGGTTCTATTACAATCAACGGGCAAGAACTGCGTTTGATAGAAAAGAAATGGTTGCGTGAACGGATTGGGGTCGTATTGCAAGAGCCGTTCCTGTATTCCAAGACGATTGAGGAAAATATCCGCATGGCGCGATTTGACGCGACTCATGTTGAAATAGCAGATGCCGCCAGAACAGCGGCTGTTCACGATGTAATAGAGAATTTTGAAAACGGTTATGACACTTTGGTAGGTGAAAAGGGCGTAACTCTCTCCGGAGGACAAAAACAACGGGTCGCAATCGCTCGAACACTGATCAGAGCAAGTGATATACTAATATTCGATGATTCGTTAAGCGCCGTAGATACGGATACGGACGCCAGGATTCGCGCCGCCTTGAAAGAGCGTCGAACCGATGTGACTACCTTTATTATATCACAAAGAATTACAACTCTAATGCAAGCGGATAAGATTTTTGTTATAGAATACGGAAAATTATCCGATGTGGGAACCCACAGTGAGTTAATAGAGCGCGAGGGGCTTTACAAAAGGATTTGGAATATTCAAAATATGCTGGAGGAGGACTTCGAGGAGGAGATTGCCACTTGAGCGGATACGATGAACAAGATTATACAAAAGACTTGGATTTAAAGCTGTGGATGAGGCTTTACAGATTGATCTCTGTCTATAAGAAGGAGATCGTCTGGATCTTTGTTCTCATGATCTTATTGGCGGGCTTTGACGCGGGTTTTCCACTTATGTCCAAGGTTGCCATAGATAATTTTATAGTTAAAGGCTCTCTGAATGGTTTCCCGATATTTATAGGTTTATACGTGCTTATGGTCATATCCCAAAGTTTGATTATATACTCTTTCGTGCTGATAACCGGCAGGTTGGAAAACAACACCGTTTATTCTATCCGTCGAGCGGGCTTTGACAGTTTGCAAGAATTATCATTTTCATATTATGATAAAACACCCGTGGGTTGGATAATGGCGCGAATGACCTCGGACGCCCAGCGAATAGGGGATGTGGTCGCCTGGGGTTTGCTGGACCTGGTATGGGGCGTTGCGATAATCATTATAGTGCTGATTAATATGTTTATTCTTAATGTTAAGCTGGCTTTAATATTGATGACAGTGTTTCCGGTGCTATTCGCTGTTAGCGTGTACTTTCAAAAGGTAATTCTGAAAAATCAGCGTGAAGTCCGCAAAATAAATTCCAGGATTACAGGAGCTTATAATGAGGGAATTAACGGAGCGCGAACGACAAAGACACTTGTGCGAGAAGAGCGCAACTTCGGCGAGTTTCAGGAATTGTCCGGCGGTATGCGTAAGGTTTCGATAAAAGCGGCGGTACTGTCTGCCGTTTATCTGCCGATAGTGCTCTCTCTGGGTTCGGTTAGTGTGGGTTTGGTGCTGTGGGCAGGCGGCGGCGAATTGCATAGTGGGCTGATTACGTTCGGTACATACACGGTGTTTATTTCATATGCCGTTCAAATGTATGAACCCGTGCAGCAAATTGCCCGCGTGTTTTCGGAGTTTCAATCGGCGCAGGCGTCCGCGGAACGGTCTTTGACTTTATTAGACGCCTTGCCGGATATTACAGACAGACCGGATGTTATAGAAAAGTACGGAGACAGTGTTAATCCTAGGCTAGAGAATTGGCCTGGTATAGAAGGCATGATCGAATTCCGTCATGTCGGATTTAAATATAAAACCGGCGAGAGCGTGTTGGAAGATTTTAATTTGACGGTTCGCGCCGGTGAAAAGATAGCGCTGGTCGGCGAGACAGGCGCGGGCAAAAGCACCATTGTAAATCTTATTTGCAGGTTTTATGAACCGACGAGCGGGGAAATATTAATCGACGGAGTGGATTATCGCGAAAGATCACAGTTATGGCTGCATTCTAATTTGGGGTATGTGTTGCAGACACCTCATTTATTCAGCGGCACAGTGGCGGACAATATTCGGTACGCCAAGCTGGACGCCACCGACGAAGAAGTGATAAACGCCGCAAAATCAGTACGAGCTTACCAGTTTATTGAAAATCTGGAAAAGGGGTTTGAGACACAGGTAGGTGAGGGGGGCAGCCGACTTTCGACGGGGCAAAGGCAATTGGTTTCTTTCGCCCGAGCTATTATTGCTAATCCCAGGATCTTTGTACTGGATGAAGCCACATCCTCTATAGATACCGAAACCGAACGAATGATTCAAGACGCCGTGGATATAGTATTAAGTGGCAGAACGAGTTTTATTGTCGCGCATCGATTGTCAACAATTCGATCTTGTGATAGGATATTATTAATACACGATGGTAAGATCTCCGAGTCCGGCAGTCATAAAGAACTGCTGCGTAAACGCGGCGCGTATTATAATTTATACACTAATCAATTTAAAGAAGAAGCGGAAAATAAATTGCTTAATAGCGCTCTTGATTAGAACAGGCGGCAAGTGTCGTCCTACACTTTTAAGGAGGATTTTTATGACAGGTGAGGAACTAAAGAAACTGGCGAAGGTTTTTGTGAGGGTGGGAGGCGCTGTTCAGCCCGGAGATGTGGTAGTAATAGCCTGCGACACGCAAGACGCTCCGTTTGCGAGAATCGTTTCGGAGGTCGCCTATGACGCGGGGGCGAAAAACGTAGTATACAAATGGGACGACGAAGAATGTTCTCGCATGAGATTTTTGAGAGCGAAAGATGAAGTGTTTGACGAATCAAATGATTGGCTGGCTGAGTATTTTAAATACTATGACGATCAAGACGCCGTTTACTTGAACATAATTTCTAATGACCCTGACTTTTTGGCGGGGGTTGATCCCGACCGAATTGGCAGAGGTACTGTAAGCCGGGGTAAGACTTTGGTCAAACACAGGGAAAATACCATGTCTAACAAGGTTCGTTGGTCCATTGTGGGGTTGCCTTCGCCTAGATGGGCGGCAAAGGTCTTTCCGACTCTGCCTTTAAACGAAGCTGTGGAAAGGTTAGGCGAAGCTATCTTAAAGGTGTCGAGAGCGCAAGTCGCTGATCCCATTCGGGCATGGGAAGAACATAATAACAATTTTAAACAGCGGGTTGAGTATCTTACTAAAAAGAACTTCAAGAGTTTAAAATTCAAAAATAAATTGGGTACCGATTTGGAAGTACGATTATTGCCCGGTCATCAGTGGGTTGGGGGCAGAGAGTCCAGCTCGGGGGGTAGGGGATTTAACCCCAATATCCCGACCGAAGAGATATTTACAGCCCCATATAAGTTTGGAGTAAACGGACGTGTGGTTGCCTCTTTGCCGTTATCACTGTATGGCAATTTGATAGAGGGTTTTGAATTTACGTTCGAGAATGGGAAAGTCGTCGATTTTAAGGCGGAGAAGAACGAGGAGAACCTTAAAAAACTTATAGAGACGGACGAAGGCTCAAAGTACTTGGGAGAAGTAGCGTTGGTGCCGATTGATTCGCCTATTTCGCGGGAAGGCGTTTTATTTTACGAGACTCTGTTTGATGAAAACGCCGCGTGTCATTTGGCTTTGGGAAAGGGGTACGCGATTAACCTAAAAGATTCCGATGGTATGACTAAAGAGGAAATTGCCGCCGTCGGGCTGAATGATTCATTGGTTCACATAGATTTTATGTTCGGCACGGAGGATATGAGCATAATAGGCATAGAATATGACGGAACCGAGTCGGATGTGTTTGTGAATGGGTTGTTTGTGTTTTAGAGCGCGTTTGATAAATAGTATTCAAGGGCGGGTTTGTCAAACGGACTCAAGGTTGTTTATGACCCTGGGAGGGTTAAAGCAGTGAGTTTGATAATCGCTAATATGGGGACTGTCGTGGTATTTATTTTGGTGCTTGCGGCAGTCGGGTTGGTAGTGCGTAAGATGGTAATCGACAGAAGAAATGGGGCTGGGGGCTGCGGTTGCGATAATTGTAATGCGGCGTGCGCTAAAAAGAAAGGGTAACTAATACGCGTGCGGTCATAATAGTAACAGCTTACCATTTGCGTACAATCAAAGCAGTAATTAGCAATTTTAGTTCTATCAAGTTGTCAAAAGATTTATGTAAAAATAGGGAAGCTGTATCAACGAGAGAAAAATCGTTTTGATACAGCTCTTTTGACTATGTTCCAATTGAATTAAGTCTGATAGTTAAATTTTTATCGGGATCAAATTTTCGTTTTAATTTTAAAGTAAAGTCTTTATTATCGTTTAAAGTGCCGGTTATTTGCAAAAAATTTGGGTTATTGATTATGTAATCATATAAATCAAAAACAGACTTATCGTATTTTATCGTGAGTGTTGCAAACGTATTATTAGTATTATCAAAATATGCAAAGTGAGACAATACAGAAATAATATCATTATTTTTAACAGTATCATCCAAAATATTAAATGTCATAGACTGAATATCAGATTCTTT
>JAISRJ010000312.1 GCA_031273705.1 Clostridiales bacterium | reverse complement strand
CCCGCCGCAGCCGCCGTCGCCGCGTCGCTTAAATAAGCCGCCATCAAAACAAAGTAAAAGCATAAAAAATATCTTAGCGACACAACCCCAATATATATATCCGAAGCTCCGGCTATTATGCAGCCGAATAATATGGCCAGGCTGATTAGCTCCTCATTGTTTACGGTAAGTTTTCGTTTGGGACCGGTCAACACCAGCGCCGCTCTTTTAAGGACAAAGACCAGAAAAAAAACCAACGCCGACTCCATCAAAGCTATAGACACCAAATACATGCTTCTATCGTTAATCCAGGCAGCAACCAGACCACCGGCCATAATGCATCCGGCACCGATGATACTCTGCGCGAAGCCGGTAAAATATAGACTTTTTTGGCGCACGAGGAATTGCCTCACCAGAATATTGACGATGGTTAAAACCCCAAAACAGATTACATATCTGATTAGATAAATGCCCTCCAATTTTGTTCCGATGCCCAACAGCAACAGTACAGCGGTAGTATAAAAGCTAACGCCCGTCCCCAGCAGAGACGAAAGAAACCCTATCGCCACGGGATTTATCATTTCAAATAGAATTGTTCGCCCTATAAAAAAACCCATCGCGCTTACCGCAAGACGCGCGGCGTTTTGTCGTGTAAAAAAATAGCGCCCTTGCGACCGGTACGCGGTTTTAGAAGTATAACTCACTCAGCACATCCTCTTTCAGCAGTATAGAACCCTGCGCGCTATCGCGCGATTACGAGCGATAGCCCGACCATAGGGGGATATCGTATGTATATCGATTTATAATACCGTTATATTTGATTATAATGAAAAGAGGCTATGAATTTTTGTAATAATATAGATTCTGTCCGCAATTTTTTTATACAATGTTCGTAAATTTACGACGTCTGGCATTTATATCTTATCAGGCGCTTTAAATTTCCACGAATAAACGAATAATACCCCACCGATTATAAATAGAATAAGAATACTTAGTACACCAAACCGCGAATCTCCGCTAATCGACGCGCCCAATGAGAAAAGCATCGGACCCATAATAGCGGCGAACTTTCCAAAAATATCGTAGAACCCAAAAAATTCATTAGCCTTTTCTTTGGGAATCATTCTGCCGAAGTAAGAACGCGAAAGCGCTTGAATACCCCCTTGAGAAGTGGCGACCAACACAGCCAAAAAAATAAACTGCCCTATATTCGTCAGCGCATATCCCACAAAGCAAATAACGCAATATACAATAATCCCAAATAGAATCAAAGCTCTGGTGCTGAATTTTTTTGCGGCTATACCGAATAGTATAGCGAACGGGAAAGCTAATATTTGAATACCCAGCAGTATAGCGATCATCGAGTTGCTATCCATACCAACCGTATCGCCGAACGAGGTCGCTATGCCAATAATAGTGTGTACTCCGTCAATGTAAAAGAAGTAAGCCAATAGGAACACAAAAATGGCTTTATATTTAGTTATGTTCCTCAGTGTCGAAGAAATATTTTTAAAGCTGGCTCGAATCCAGCGCGGCTCTCGTTCTATATAATAATCCTGAGTTACGTTGCGAAGCATGGGCAGTGAAAACGCAAGCCACCATACAGCGGTTATTACAAACGAAATTCTGGTCGCCAGTAATGTGTCTATTCCAAATCTGCCGCCGAAGAAAATCAAGGCTATGGCGATAATCAGCGGGATAGTGCTGCCTCCTATATAACCCAGAGCGTAGCCATACGTCGAGACCTTATCCATACGCTCGTCCGTCGTAACTTCCACCAAAAACGCGTCGTAAAATAGCATACTGCCATTAAATCCTATTATAGTTATGGCATACACAATTAACAGCCATTGCCAATCGGGGCAGATGGCCAGCAGAGCAGTGCTTACAACGCCCAGACACATAAAAATCTTGAACATGGTCATTTTAAAAGCCTTAAAATTGGCGGCCGCGCCCAATACAGGGGCCAGCATGGCAATAATAAGCGCGCCTATCGAAAGAGTGTAGCCCAGATAAGCATCCGCTTTGTAATCGGGCACATTGGCGGACGACGAGAGACCCTTATAAAACACCGGCAGAATAGTAGCAGTGATAACGGACGAATAAGCCGAGTTCGCCCAATCATAAAAAATCCAACTGCGTTCCTTTAAGGTAAACGACTTTAGCATTAAAAATTCCTCCCCTTTGATTTGACTATTTACAGACAGACCCTAAGTGCGCGGACTTGACGTTCGTAATAAATCCGATACAATAATTGTGTAGGATTCATTATTCCGCTTTAAAAAACGACACCAGATACGAAAAGGTGCGAAAGGATGACGAGAACATGCCGGCAGTAATAACGCATTATCTGATGGGGCAAAAAACCATAGATACTTATGGCGCGGACGCATTGACGGTTAATGTGCGGGAACATGTCGAAATCTTTAATCTGGGGTGTCAGGGACCGGATATTTTATTCTTTGCGAGGGGTGATAAAAAACTTAATCACCTGGGTGAACAGATGCATAAATCCGGCATTAACGCTTTCTTCGCCGAGTGCATAAAACTTGTGCGCAAGACCGCGATCGGTGATGGCAGAGCAGTGTTGGAAAGCTATATAGCCGGTTTTTTGTGCCACTACGCGATGGATACCTGTACACATCCTTATATTTACTACAAAAGCGGCTTTTCTAGCGAGGACGGCGCTCTGAAGGGCAGCTTCGCCACCGCCCACAGATTCCTAGAAACAACCATAGATTGTATTTTATCAAAAAAACTTTCAAATATGAACCCCTACGAGCAAAATATTCCAAAAAGGTTAAACGCTCCGAAGAAAGAGAAAAAGGTTGTTTCATATTTACTTGCCGAAGCTATCTCTAATAGTTATAATATAGAAAGGTATCCGGAAGATTATGCTAAAGCAATGCGTGACATGATTAGAATTTATTGGGTTTTTCGCAGTAAATATGGCATTCGCAGGAATATAATAACTCTTATCGGCAGATTGGTGGGCGATAAAGGCGCTACAGGCGCTTTAATCCACTACTCGCCGGTTAATAATCTGGATTATCTGAATGAAAATCAGGCGGACTGGTGTTACCCTTGGAACGATATGTTTGAAATAAATCTAACCTTTAATGAACTGACGGACAGAGCGATAGAGGACGCGCGCATATATATCAGCGCGTTTTTCAAGGCGGTGCGTAAAAACTTGGACGATAAAATAGCGCTGAATATTATAGGAAACAAAAATTTTTCTACAGGACTGGAGTATGACACGAAGTTCCTATATTATAACAATAATTTACAAGAGCTTAAAAGAAGGGTCGATAAACATGATCATAATTAAGAAGATTTCTATTATATTAATGACCACGATAATAATGGGTTGCGTTGACGTAACAGCGCGGGCGGAACAGGGACCGCAGACGATACCTTTGACCGCGCAAGCGGCTGTCCTGATAGAAAGAAGCACGGGTAAAACTCTCTACGGCAAGGATGAGAACAGAGGTATGTACCCGGCCAGTATGACAAAGATTATGACTGCTATGATTGCCTTGGATTATATAAAGCCCGAAGAGTTTATAGTTCTGGGCGAAGAATTGCGCCAGGCTCCGGTCGGTTCCAGTGTGGCTTATCACAAAGTCGGCGAGACCATATTGTTTGAGAATTTATTGCGTGGGCTGTTAATACAATCAGGCAATGAGTCTGCCTGCGCCATTGCTCTTAATGTTGCCAAGCGGTCAAAAAACGTGGAGGATATGGATTACGACGAGGCGGAGAAGGTTTTCTGCGATTTGATGAACAACAAGGCCGCTTCATTGGGCGCGAAGAATACGCATTTTGCTAATCCACACGGTTTTCATGAGGAAAATCATTACTCCTCCGCGCGCGATATCGCGCTATTCTGCCGAGAGTTTATGAATAACCCCTTACTCTCTGAAATCGTATCGGAAAAATCTTTTATCGGCAGCGGAGCCGGCATTAATTATCCCGAAGGCTCTTTAACCCAAGAGTACAATTGGGAAAGCCATAACAATCTGATTAAAGACGGCGACGAATATTATTATAGCTACGCCAACGGTATAAAGACCGGTTTTACATCCGAGGCCGGGAATTGTTTGGCGGCATCCGCTCAAAAAGATAAAATTCAGCTAATATCCGTGGTGTTTAACTCGCCCGAACCCGGACATTGGAACGACACTAAAGCATTATTTGAATATGGCTTTAATAATTATGGCTTTCGTGTCATTCAAAGCGGCAAAACTTTTTTGGAAGAATTGGTTATTGATAATCCCAGACTGGGCGAGGATAAGACATTGGAAGTGTTTTCCGCTAAAGAGTTTACCCAATTTTTAAGCGATGATGAATTCTCTCGGATAGTTCGCAAGATTACATATAACCCGGATCTTTTGGCGGATAACCCTGACGAAGAACTAATAGCGGACGTTACTATTATAAAACCACCTATCGATATGAATCAGTTGTTAGGCACTGTAACGTATTCTTTGGATAACACCGTTTTATTTGAGGACGATATCGTATCGACTAAAGACGTGTTGGTACGCACCCGGCAATCGGATATTATATATTACTGGAAGAGTTTTAAATCTACGGCGTTTACGGAAAAATATCTGCCCTATTGGATTGGCGGGGCCGCCTTGGTTGTCGGTTTTATTATTTTAATGATTACGCTGTCTGTTCGTCGCAGACGCAGGTCTAACTCTTTTTCCAGATATCATTTTCGTTCGACTTTATAGATGGTAAAATGTTGAAATCTTTCCCATTAAGGTGTAAACTAAATAAAGATTAAATTTTATATGCTTTTACAAGCACAATTGAATTTTCACAGTTTCAGAAAAATTTGAAAGAATGACCGGAGGATAAAAATGTTTTCGAGAGATTTGGGGATAGATCTAGGTACGGCAAATACGCTCGTTTTTATAAAGAATAAAGGCATAATTGTAAACGAACCATCTGTGGTGGCTATAAATACTCGTACACATGAGATTTTGTCAGTCGGCGATGAGGCAAAACAGATGATCGGTCGGACTCCCGGCAATATAGTAGCCATTCGCCCAATGAGAGATGGCGTTATCGCGGATTTTGAGACGACACAAGCCATGCTTAGATACTTTATTGAAAAAGCCGCGCCTCGGCGTTTTTTTGCGTCGCGTCCCCGTGTCGTAGTCGGAGTACCCTCCGGTGTAACGGAAGTCGAAAAGCGCGCCGTAATAGAAGCTACGATTGTAGCCGGCGCGCGAGAGCGCGACGCGTTTCTGATTGAAGAGCCGATGGCGGCCTCTATCGGCGCGGGACTGCCGGTGGAGGAACCGACCGGTAATATGGTTGTGGACATCGGGGGGGGCACTACCGAAGTAGCCGTTATCTCTTTGGGTGGAATAGTTACCAGCAAGTCGCTGCGTGTGGCGGGCGACTCTCTGGATGAACATATAGTTAATTTTATTAAGAAAGAGTTTTCTCTGGCTATCGGCGACAGAACCGCCGAAGATATTAAGATCTCGTTGGGCTGTGTTTATAATCCGGAAGCCAACAATAAAAAAGATATTAGGGGAAGAGATCTTATTTCCGGTCTGCCCAAAACCATAACCATTACTTCCAGCCAGGTGCGCGACGCCATAGCCGAGCCGGTTAATTCCATCGTAGACGCGATTAAATCCACTCTGGAAAAAACCCCTCCCGAATTAGCGGCGGATATAATGGAAAGCGGAATCGTTTTAACCGGCGGCGGCGCTATGCTGGGCGGTCTGGATAAACTTATAAATGAAGAAACAGGTATGCCGGTAAGTATCGCTAATGAGCCGCTTAACTGCGTCGCGTTGGGTACCGGTCTGGTGCTGGAGCATATTAAGCACCTGAAAAACGTTCTTATATCGCCGCGTACATTAAGAATGCGCTGAGTTATGGAATTTTTGAAAACACACAAGAAATTATTCATCATTGTAATGACAATCACTTGTATTGCTACTATAATTATTACAATCAATACCGATATACAATTAACTTTTCTGCGAAACGTCACAGGCTTTTTCATTACGCCTATACAGACCGGCGTCTCAAACGTCTCCAAATGGGTGGGCAGGCAGGTTACATTTTTTTCCTCTATGAACGAGTTGCAGAAAGAAAATGAAGAACTAAAGCGGCAAAATGAAGAGCTTCGTATGGAAATCAGTCGCTTGCAATTCGCCGAGACAGAGAATATAGAGCTGTCTGAGTTGTTGGAACTGGATAGGGAGTACTCTCAATTTCCAAAAACAGGCGCTAAGATCATCAGCAAAGATCCATCCGATTGGTATGACGCTTATACAATCAACAAAGGCACAAAGAGCGGGTTAAGCGCCAATATGATCGCGCTGGCGACCGGCGGGCTTATGGGCATTATTACCGAATGTTACGACGACTACTCAATAGTTATATCCATTATAGATGAACGCTCTTCTATTTCATCAAAATGTGTCCGCACCGAAGATCAGGGTTTTGTGAAAGGCGACGCCGCGCTGATGCGTGACGGGCTTTGCCGCATGGAATATATTGATGCCGACGCGGAGATATTGGAGGGCGACCAAATCGTCACCTCACAACTTTCCGCTTATTATCCGGCGGGCATTACAATCGGATATGTGAAAGAAGTGGTGCCGGATCCCAACGGGCTGACTCAACACGCCATTATCCAGCCGGCAATCTCTGTGTATCAGTTAGAAACCCTGATGATTGTCACTCAAAAGAGCTACTCAGATTAAATCAGACGCAATCCGGAAGGGAAAGTCATAGTGCTGCGCATAGCAATAATGTCGGCGGTGATGATTGTCAATTTTGTATTGCAATCCTCGCTGTTTCAATATATCGAAATATTGGGCGTTAGGCCCAACTCAGCTTTGATACTAATCGTTAGCTACAGCATTTTACGAGGCGATGTAGAAGGCGCTCTGCTGGGGTTTTTCGCGGGGCTGCTGCAAGATGTATATTTCGGTTCGTATGTGGGTCTGCACGCCTTATTGGGTCTGCTGGCGGGTTATTTTTGCGGTAAGCCGTTCAAAGATTTTTTCCGTGAAAACTATTTTCTGCCATTGTCTCTTGTAGCGGTTTGTTCGTTATTATTTCAAACGGCTTATTACGCCGCTGATTTTTTATTCAGAGCGAAAACTGAGTTTCTGTTTTATACCAGCACTATCATACTGCCGGGCACCGTTTACACCTTGATCCTGACAGTACCGTTCTACAGCCTGGTTTATGGTATAAATAATTGGCTGGAGACCATAGAGAAATCTAAACGCAAGCTCTTTTAATCTAAACGCTCTTTTAATCTAAATGCTCTTTTAATCTAATTCAAAAAGTTTGATTCATGAGGTTTGATTTATGAGGGGTACAAATGCTTAAAGAAAATAGTTTACTTAGACAATTTACTAAAATAATAACAAATCGCTGCTTAATTACCTTTGTTGTTATTTTCGCGATATTCTATATGCTGCTGTCCAGGTTGTTTTATTTGCAATTAGTCATGGGCGAAGAGTATTTAAGCAAGCAAAACGTCACAGGTACAAGAGAAGTTTCACTGCCCGCGTCACGCGGAAACATTTACGACCGTCTGGGTAGACCGCTGGCCATAAATAAATCGGCGTACATAATCAAGATGGACGCCTCAAAAGTTAAGATCGACGCAGATAATTTGCATGATTTTATTAAGCTGATGGAGAGCAAAAACGAAACAATCGTCGATAAGTTTCCCATTACTAAAACCATGCCGTACCAGTTTGATTTTACCGGCATAGGTAATACAGAAAAGCAGTGGAAATTAGATATGGGTTTTGAAAGCGAAGAGGAGTTGAATATGACCGCCTCGGATTGTTTTGAGGAATTGATTGACAAATTCAAAATCTCTCCTGCAACTACCGCTTCCGACGCGAGAAAGATTTTAAACCTTTGCTCAATGCTGTACGCTCAACGATATCAAGCTTGGGAGCCTATTATTATAGCCTATGATGTAAAATTGGAAACTTTGGCTATTATAGAAGAAGAAACCGTAAAATACGAAGGCTTTTCCGCGGATGTGCAATCGCTACGCTATTATCCGGAAAATAAATATTTCGCGCACATAGTGGGTTATTACGGTAAGATTAGCAGTACGGAGTATGAAACCAATAAAGATAAATACAGGCAGACTGATTTAATTGGAAAAAACGG
>JAISRJ010000202.1 GCA_031273705.1 Clostridiales bacterium | reverse complement strand
GGTTCAAACGTTTGAACAGGAGTGAGACAGGTATTATCAAATTTCCGCATTGTTTTTTTATCAATGGCTCCGACACGGAATAATGCTTGGGCGTCTTCGTGTATAGTCGCCATCAAATTACTTTTGTACGTTTTGCGCGTCATTTTCTAACACCTCCGTATAAACTCCTTGTTTTAACAATTCTTCAAGAAAATCATCGGATAAATTAAGCACATTATCTGCAAGCTCTTTTAGCGCCGATGCTTCCTCGTTACTGACGTTTCCGCGATTGCTTTTCGCAAAACCATAAACGAAAAAGGCGCGCTCCGCTTTTCGATACAGAATTAGAGTGCGAAATCCGCCGCTTTTTCCTTGTCCATCCCTAGCGATCCTTTGTTTTATGACTCCGCCTCCAAGATCGGCGTCAACCAGCCCGCTTTCTATACGTTTTACAACGGCTAATAGTGTTTCGTCAGAAATATTTTCCTTACGGGTAAAACGCCCAAATCGAACATTTTTAAATACCCTCAAAAGAATCACCCTTTATAGGTAATCCATAGTATCACATATGTATATGACTTGGCAAGCTGGTTTTTCCTTAGGTTAAACTTAAAACCATAGGCTGTTGACATTCCCGCGCCGGTGCCGTATTTTTATTAACAGGTCATAAAAGACGGGCGGCGATTTTAACGAACGACGAACACAGACTATTACCGAAGATTCAAGAGTTAATCGAAAAGGCGTATATGCTCGACGTTGAGGACACGAAGGCAGCCTGACGGTTTGGTTTTGTGGCGCTGGCTTTGGTACAGGCCACAATGCCGCGTAGCAAACGGCACAGTAGCGAGTTTAAATTGTTGCATTAGCTTGTTCCTCTTGAATTAAAGTATCGAGTAGGTTTTTGGGCGTAAATAGTTGCCAACGGCGATCATAGACAGAGGGTTTTTGCGATATTCCCTTGTGGAGATAACGCACACTTTTTGCCAGTTTCTCGTGGCAACGGGTAAAAAAATTGTCCGAGAGTCGGAGTGATTTTTGGAAATATGAGAGAATATAACCGGTTTTTTGGTAGAGGAAGTGTTTGTCGAAGATAGAGAGATAGTAAAGGAGCTTTTCTTCGTTGACGCTGGGTATCAATTCAAGACAACGCAACAATTCCTCAAAACCGGCGATTTTCTCAAAGTCATTAATCATATCAATGATTGTCCGTTCAATATCAGTGGCGGTCACACCGTTTTTGGTGATAAGTCCTTCATTGATACCAGGAGCGACATACCTGTAATTTAGATCATCATAGACAAATGGCAAAAAACGTTTTTTACCTGAAACATAGACTTCAAAAAACACTTGATGGGCAACTCCATAGTATTCAAAGGCAGAGTGATGTGAAACATATGAGCCATCCATTATTTTTGAGGCAATCTGATAACGACTGGCAACAGCTTGTTTCGTTTCCAAACTGATTGCCACATACAAATCACGACGGACAGATTGCAGATAGCCTTTTCGCTTGTAATTTCTAAGAAGTGTATCAGCAGTATGGGGGTTACCCACAAGTTGGCTCACTTCTGAACGAGTAAAACAGCCTAAATCAAGGAATCGCTCGTAATATTTCAAATTCCCCATCTCCATATTTTAAATATAGCACATAACCATTGAAAAAGCAATGTTTATGTGCAAAATATAAAATCACCATCGCTTGCGTTTATATACTACTGGGGTCGTGCAATTGAAATAGCTGATGGTTGCCAAAGTAGTCTCGACATCAACGTTTTTGAGACGTGCTCTCTCCGAACGGAATATTCAAACTTCAACTACTTCTCTTTTCTTATTTCTGTTATAATCAGCCGCAATGAATAATCAAGCATTTATTGACGCTCAAAATCTTTACTTGGGAACAACGAAGGATCACCCTGCGTGGACTATTGACTTAGCTCGTTTTAGGATACTTCTCAAACAGCGCTATAAGGTCACTAATGCACGATATTTCATTGGAGTCTATGATAAAAAGCATCAGGGTTTATATAGCTTAATCAACAATGCTGGGTATGACCTAGTTTTTCGTGAACACAGTTCAAGTCAGATAGGCAAGAAAAAAGGCAATGTTGATGGTGATATTATTTTTGCTATTATGAAAGAATTAGTTGAGCAAGAAAAGTTTGACCAAGTAGTTTTAGTGTCTGGAGATGGAGATTATAAGCGAATGGTGGATTACCTAATCCAAAAAAACAAACTCCATCGCCTTCTATTCCCTAGCGCTAGAGCGTCATCATTGTACAAAAAGCTTGAACCTAAATATTATGAGTATTTAAATGCTCCGCACATTAAGCCTAAGATTGAAAAACAAGCAAAATAAAACCCCCCGAAGGGGGTGAGGGTTCTCTTTAGGCACTAACGCGGTCAGATTGCCCTCTTCGTGATGTGTCCTATTATACCACACAATTACAACAAAGCGACGGAAAAACTACTGCGTGTCTTTCTCGCCATGCGCGGCGGCAAAAAGGCGACCTCTCACGGTGTGGAGAGTTCCTTTACCTTTTGGATGGCAATACGTTGTTCCTTTTCTCCCCAGAGAGAGCGGAAGCCCGAAAAATGTCCTTGCAGGTCAACCAATACCCAGTCCCAGTCGCCAAGGGAATCACGATAGAATAGATATGGATATATTAAAACAGGCTGTCGAGGAGAAGCCAGATGCATATCTCAAAGAACTAGCCGAACTGTTCGACTGCTCCG